>CAYFVL010000377.1:0-3269 GCA_964346405.1 uncultured Fibrobacterota bacterium | reverse complement strand
GTCGAAGTGAGCGGAGCCGAGGCGATGTCCCGAGCGGAGCCGAGGGATAGAGCAGAATGCGTAAGATATTGTGCGAGATTGACTTAGAAAAAGCGCAGGGGTATCCGGGGAGATACCCTGAGCATTTTTCTACAACGAATCGCGCGCCGGCTTACGCAGACTTGTCGTCCACAGCTTTATGCGAAGGCCGAATGCCGTGAGTTGATTTTCGAAGCCGAGTTAAGCCCGTACGTTTCCTTATGAAGACGCGGGGGCAAATTAGAGGCCAAATGACAAAAATGGGGTCGGAATGAACACAAGCGTAGATTTGCCCGGTGGTGCTTATACCTGCAACCAGCGCGCGTGGTTTTACCAGGCGTTGATCTTTCTCACCTTCGCCTTTTCATCGGGCGCATCCGCGGACGGTCCGCGCCTGCTCACCGACTATAATGCAACGCGGGAATTCTTCGGAGGAAGAAATGCGAGGATGGTGATCACAAAGAAGGATTCCATCGAAGGAAAAAATCTGGACTTTTTCTTACTGGATTTCTCCCAAAATCCACTCTCATTGAAACTCATTACCGCTCCTGAAGGACAGGTGTTTGCTCAGGGAACCGTGGACGGTGGAGGGCCGGTCTTAAGTCCCGACGGCACCCGCCTGGCATATCGCGAGCGAAGTGACAATACTATTTGCATACGATGGGCCAAAGCGGGAGAAAGCGAGTTCTCCACACTGCCTGTTTCGGGATACGAACCACGTTGGTGGTTGCATCCATCCACCGGCGACGAATACATTATCTGGGTTTCCACCAAAGGCGGTGGCCAGTCTACGATACAGGGGAGAACCTACATTCAGAAAATCGAGAAAGGCGGCCTCGCCCCGGATGGATCACACGATGTTCTTTTCGACGGTTATGCTATTCGAGGCGGTCGATCGACCGACGGTCGTTTCATGTATACCGCCTTTCCCGGTTGGGCCTTACTTGAAATGAATCCGGAGGCGGTCAAGAACGCTACTCCGCGTTTTCTCATAAAACGGGATCGTCTCTGTAATACCAGCCCCTACCCCGGCCCCCTGCCCCGGTTCATTCATTTGACCGGCTATCACGACTATATGTACAAAGATCCCTGGTGGCCCTCACCCGTGCTCATGCCCGAAGGAACCAAGCGGGTAGACTTTACCGAGTGGTCGAATCACCGGAATTTCATTACCGGCTCCTGGAACAATGACAGGGTCAGATATGGCGGTGCCATCGAGGATTCTGTCTGGGCGATGGTTTATAGCACGTCGGATCGGAAATGGCTTCGAGTGGCGAAAAACGCGCGAGCCGCGAATCTCTGGGTTGAACCGAAACCGGAAGTAGTCGACGACCCGGTTTTCTCGATCGACGGAGAAGTTGTTAATTCAGAAGGGTACTATGGGTATGCTTTTAAAGACAGTGCGCTGCTGACGCTTACCGGCCCCTCCAACGCCGGCATCAGGTACATCCTCAATTCAGATTCACTCCCGTTCAACCAGTGGAATGAATACTCGTCTCCCCTGGTGATCTCGGAGCCGACATTGGTGTATGCGGTTTGCATCCCCCATGACGAGTCCGTTCGGGAACGAAGCCATCTTCGCAAGTTTATGCTAACCAAGTCCTCGTGGCATAACGGCCTGATCTTTGGAACGCCTCCGGACGATTTTCCAAAAGAGAACGATTTTTTAGGTAAACTTCCATCATTTGATAAAGCATTTTCTGAAGAATCTGAATTTAGCCCGGTGATAACATTTGTAGATGAAGCCGTCGAGCCACAGGGCACGTCTGCGGATATGTTCGTTGGGGTCTCTTTAGAAGCGGCACGGAGCATAAACCGTGCACTACTAAAAGCGGAGACATCGCTGGAAGGTGTCGCCGTTCAGGGCTCCAATGCCGGATGGAACAAAGGATACGAAACAATTGCACGAGTGCAGGAAAGTACGACGGAGGCGATTGTCGAGATTACTGATACGAAAGTCTTTCGTTTTTATCGCGTACAATTCACCCCCGGGAAATCGCACGTCCTGAAATACTTTCAGTTTGAGTTCGGAGATACCGATCCGAACATGCTGAGTGCCCCTTCGGTGATCCCCGGCGGAGGAGCATTTTCCGATTCCATTCAGGTAGAAATAGAGACATCGGCACCCGGGGCTCACATACGATATACACTCGACGGTTCGTCTCCCACTACGAGCTCTCAGAGGTATACCGATCCGATTATACTGAAAACCACCACCACCCTCTCGGCAGTTTCCGTTCGAAACGACACCATCAGTCCGCAAACGAAAGTGGTTTTTACCAAAGCGGCGGCGCAGGTCAAACAACCGGTGTTTGAGCCCGCGGGAACCGAATTCGACGACATGGTAACGGTCTCGATCACCTCACCGACCCCGGATGCCCGGATATTCTATACGACCGACGGCACCACACCGACCGAGGCGTCAACTCTATACGAGGATCCACTGACAATCGAGAACACCACCCTCCTCAAGGCTACTTCATATCACGACGGAATGGCTCCGAGCGCTCCCGAATGGGGGCTGTATGTTACTACCGCCGATGCGGCCTCCGGTGACGGGGCGATACTCTCCCCCAACGGGGGCGAGGTCTTTGCCGTCGGAGATACTGTTACCGTGCAATGGCAAACGTATAACCCGGACCTGTTCAATACCGCTGTGGTGCATTTCACTACGGATCACGGGATATCACTCGCCTCTCTCAGTCAGGAAAAGAGTATAGACATTACCAGCGACGGGTGGGGCAGTTTCACCTGGGTGATCGAGCCCGAAAACGGAGGTGTTTCCTCAGTTTCGAATCAGTGTCGAGTTGCTGTCAGCCAGTATAACGGTGCGATAATCGATGTCTCGGATGAAACGTTCACCATTAGCTCGGTTGGCGCTGCGCAAAAAATGCCGGTGGCACCGATTCACTCACGACGATTTACTCATCCTACTACGGTTACGGGGGGAAAGGAGTTCCACCGAACGCTGGCGGAAGCGTCGAAAGAAGGACGGGTACGACTCTACACCGTTCAGGGAAGACATATCAATATTCCGGATCGACTTACTCCCAATTTGACTCAGAAGGTGTCGGAAGGAATCTATATCCTCCACGTGACTCCCGAAAAGACGAACTAAGGAGTCGTAACGGAATAAAGTCTTCAGAAATCGCGAAGATATCAGGGCGGCTTTCGAGGCGCTTGTGCAGGGGCATAGCAGGGACTATGGCCCAAACAAGCAACGAAGAAAGCCGACTTGAGATCAAGCGAGA
>CAYFVL010000376.1:0-3546 GCA_964346405.1 uncultured Fibrobacterota bacterium | reverse complement strand
GAACCGGCTAATTCGACGCTGAAACGGGCATTTTCCCGATATGCTATCGGGACTCGATGTCCGTTTCAGGGAGTTTTCGGACAGGCACTAACTAAACTTCGTCCGTGAGTGGTACTTGCCGGCATAAACTGAAACGGTTGATGTAAAGGCTGACGAGAGGTTGTAGCCATATTATATGTGGCAATGCATGGTTCGGGCATTCCGTCCGTTTTTTCGGCATGGCAGTCGTGGTTTAATTAAGGGTACTTTCGTATACATTCGTTACGTTTTCGGTCGTGATACCTGATTGACCATACAACTCGAACCGAAAACCCATAAGCGCTTTGATCTCTTGAAGGAGTGTATGATGGATATCCGTTCCGGATTCAATCAATCTGCCTTTCGGCGGTTTCCCAAATTCGCGGTAACACTTCTTGGGCTGATCGGAAGTACCGTCGGCTATGATTCGTGGTTGTCGTATACCGGAGGAGGCAGTTTCCTGCCTGCTCAAGGCGGCTACGACTATGTGGATTCCACCAACGAAATAGAACTTCTCTGGAATGGGCCGGAGCACATGGGCGTGCCCAAGGGTAAAAGCAGCGCCTACGTCCTGGACGAACAAATCGAGGCGGCACTGGCGGCAGGTTTCGAAGCTGCATTCCCGGGAGGATCGTGTTCACCGATAGTAGCCGAGGGCAAAGTTTTTGTATGCTGGTTCATGGGGTCGGGTGAAACGCTTATGGCCAACGAATCACCGAATCAGGGTGACTTTCCACTTTCGGATACGATTACCAGACGCATACTCGCCGATGATATATGTATGGCAATCGATGCCCAAACCGGGGAAGAACTCTGGAGACAGGCGCAGCCGGGCGGTGTGAACCGGGGCGGCAAAAAAAGAGGACATTTTGGAGTCACACCCGTATATCATAACGGCGTGGTCTACACGATGGGCACGACCGGCAGACTTTTTGCCTACAATGCGGAAAACGGTGATCTGGTATGGCAAAGCGAAGTGCCTTCACTGGTTCAACGGATGGAAGCGGAAAAACAGAAGGCCCTGGAGGAAAGATATCTGGTTGAGGAAGGATGGAAAATCAGTTTGACGGTGGCCGGCGATGTACTGGTCGCTCCCATGTACGATCGATCCCCCGATGGAGGCCTTCAGGGGTTCAGTCTCGATGACGGCTCATTGTTGTGGACTCTTGAAGAGGTCGTGTGCAGGTGGACTACTCCGACAACATGGCGACATGACGGCAAAGAATACCTGCTCACCCCCACCGAATCCAGCGGGAAGATGAGATTGATCGATCCGGCGGCCGGAGAGGTCGTCTGGACTCATCAGGTCGGGCCCAACATCGCAAGCATTGTGACCCATGCCGATTATGCGATCCTCAATTCCATTTCGGACCCGGATGGTATCGGGGATGGGCTCTACGGATGCTACCGGATTTCACTCGATGGTCCCGAGTTGCTGTGGCAATTACCCGAGGATATCGATTTTATGCATGCCTGGGATGTGTCCGATAACTCGAATCACCGATGGGTCGCGATTCGGGACAGCATTGCCGTCGTTATCATTCGTCCGGCTCACCAAAGTGACTGGGAGAAACACGATTGCCGACTACTTGTGCTCCGCACCGAAGACGGACAGATTCTCTATGACCACCGCATGAACCAGGGCAATGGGCCGGAGATGAAGTCACAACGCATTCGATTGCCCTATCTGCTGGACAATCGCCTTGTACTAATGACCGATATGAACCATGGCGCCAGCGGATACGGCGGATACTACTACAAAGTCGAAAATGATGGAAAACTGACCTACAAGGGAGAATTGCCCATTCTTCACCATGCATTGACCAGCTACGAAACCCCGATCGAGATTCCGTGTGCGGACGGTCGAATGTACTTTCGTTCTATTAGCGGTATCGCCTGCTACGATTTTCTGTCCGGGGAAACCTCAATCTCCGGGTCGGCAGGCGTTGGGCCTGCGGCCCAACGGACCAATTCTGTTTGGCTGCGGGATAATGCCCTGATCATCAGAACAAACTCTCTTCGAAATGCAGGTAACCGGATTCGCATTTCGAACATGCTCGGGCGAATAGTGTTCGAACAAACCGTGGCTCTGCCCCGGAATGGGACTGAGAAGCGAATTATGCTACCCAATCACCTGTCACGAGGAAACTACTTTATCCATGTCGACGGAATGCAAAAGGTGCAATCGATATTACTTCGGTAATCCCATTCGGCTGTTCGGGTGAACTGAAAACGCCGGCAATGGCATGAAAAGATCTCGTCGACGTCCCAGATAACTACGGCCTGCTTATGCAGCCTTGAGGACGAATTGCGGAACATGGCGCGGGCAGTTCTCTCAAGAGGAGAATACAGATTTGGTACCGGCACATTTACGTGATCTCAAAGAAGTTTTTTCGAAAACCCCCAGAAAAGCATCCCTGAAATGGTTTTCCGAAGCAGGGCTTGGCCTCTTCCTGCATTATGGAATCTACGCTTTGCATAAACGAGGGGAATGGGCACTGTTTAACGAGGCTATTCCACTGTCGAAATACGAAGGCCTTGCCGATAGCTTTACCGCGGAAAAGTTCGATCCGGATTTCATTACCGACCTCGCCGCCGAGATGGGGGCCAAATATGTGAATTTTACAGCCAAACACCACGATGGGTTCTGTTTGTGGGACAGCTCGTCATGCGATTTCAATTCAACACGGACACCGTCCAAAAGAGACCTTGTGGGTGAGCTGTCGGAGCAATGCCGGAATAAAGGTCTTGGATTTTTTGTCTACTATTCCTACGCTCTGGACTGGCGACACCCGTGGTTCTTCTCCCTCGACTTTTTTGACAAAGCACAACCGCCCTATGCAAATCCTGAACCCCGATACCTTTTCAAAAAAGCCGAAGACTTTCGACGGTATATCGATTATGCCCGGGCACAGCTTACCGAGTTATTGACGTGGTACGGACCGGTTGCCGGCGTATGGTTTGATCCGGAAATGGCCTACTTTGCACAACCCGATCTATTTGCGCTCGATGAAACCTATGCCCTTATCCGTCGTCTGCAACCGCATGCCCTGATAGCTTTCAAGCACGGTGCGACCGGCACTGAAGATTTCGCCGCTCCCGAGGGACGCGGTGCACCGGTACTCGAGAAGATCCGGGCACGAATCGGAGAAAACGCCGCACGACGTGCCGCTAAGGCCTGGGCTGAAAACGAGGACAAACCGGGAGAAATCTGTGATACGCTTTCGTGGTCCTGGGGATACCATGAGAAGAATGACACGACCCATATCGGTCCTCAGGAAGTGCTCGAGAAATATGTGGAGAGTCAGAAGCGTAGCGCGAATCTCCTTATCAACACCGCCCCACTCCCCGATGGTTCAATCCCCCGCACCGATATAAAAACCCTTCGTGAAGCAGGACGCTGCATTCGAGCCGGTGAACTTCCGTCGGGAAGACCCTTTGCTTCTTTCACAGGTGATACAAGTACGCCTATTGCCTAGCCCAAGTTTCGCAACCAACTCACGGCATTCTGCGTAAGCCGGCGCGCGA
>CAYFVL010000375.1:0-3574 GCA_964346405.1 uncultured Fibrobacterota bacterium | reverse complement strand
GAGCACGGAGATGAATTGTTGTTTTCTCTGAATGGCTGTTGTTTTTTTGGGTTTTGGGGGAAGAAGAGGAACCACGGAGAACAGGGAGAGCACGGAGATGAATTGTTGTTTTCTCTCCACGGAGAGCACGGATAATATATGATTTTTTTATGGTATGTGGTATATGACGGATTCGCCGTGGGTGGGACATCGTGATTCGAGTCCTTCTGGCGGAGAAAGACGGTGAGACCGCGGAGTATTTGAGGAAGTTGATGGCCGATAATGGCCTGTGCGTAGTCGCGATAGTCGGGGATGGGCGTGAAGTGGTGCGGTCGGTTCGTCGGTATACTCCCGATGTGTTGGCCATGGATCTGGCGCTTTCCGGACTCGACGGGATCGAGGCGACACGGGAGGTTATGCAATCGGCGTCGGTGCCTATTGTTATTATGTCCAATGTCGATGAAGGAACCGCGGTTGTGCAGAAATCGTTTCGTGCAATGCAGGCGGGTGCATTGGTCGCAATTCCATTGCCCTCATTACGCGATCCGGCGCAGCGTGGGCAGCGCGAAAAGGAACTCGTGAAAACGATTCGGCTTATGTCCCAAGTAAAAGTGGTTACTCGTCGTGGACCGCGAAAGGTTTCGGGTATCGAACCGACTTCATCAAAAGGTCCGGCGATTCCGGTGGTTGCAATAGGTGCTTCGACCGGCGGGCCACCGGTTTTGCGGACGATTCTCTCGAACTTGCCTGCCGATTTTCCGGCGGCGCTGCTTATCGTGCAACATATCAGTGCGGGATTTCTACCGGGCCTGCGGGAGTGGCTGGAACGAACTACCCGGTTTCCGGTCTCAATTCCCGCACATGGGGATTCGCTCCTGGCGGGACACGCGTATATGGCACCGGATAACAGTCATATGGGGGTTACGCACACATGTACAATCGAACTGTCTTCGGCGCCACCGGAGAAAGGACTTCGTCCGGCCGTGTCCTATCTTTTCCGCTCAGTACGGCGTGTATACGGCGCTCGGGCCTGCGGTGTTTTACTCACGGGTATGGGTGCCGACGGGGCAGCCGAATTGATGGCTATTCGAAATGCCGGAGGGACCACCATTGCTCAGAATAAGGAAACATCGGCTATCTATGGAATGCCCGGCAAGGCGGCTGAGATGGATGCCGCCATATACAGTTATAATCCGGAAGAGATCGCACTTGCGCTTCCACAAATTATCGAGAGATTGACATAAGCTACGGAAAAACATGAAACCCGAAATGCAACAAATTTTGATTGTGGAGGACAGCCCGACTCAGGCTGCCAAGCTGCAATACTTTCTGGAAAAACATGGCTATACCACGGACGTTGCCGAAGATGGAGACGAGGCACTACAGATTCTACGCCACAGCGCCCCGGCTGTAGTGATCAGTGATGTGATGATGCCAGGGATCGGCGGGTTCGAGCTTTGTCGGCGAATCAAGGCCGATCCTTCACTCAAAAATACCGCGGTGATACTGCTGACGGCTCTGACCAAAGCTGAAGATGTTATAATCGGACTCACCAGTGGCGCCGATAATTTCCTCACGAAGCCGTATAGCGAATCGTTTCTTCTTTCGCGAGTGGAATCGGTTCTCCAAAACAAAGAAATTCGTCGGGCGACTCCGAGTGAGGAAAGCGATCGGATCGTTTTCGCGGGAAAAGAGTACCGCATCACCGCGAGACGACATCAGATTGTCGATCTCCTGCTTTCTACATTCGAACACGTGATTCAGAAAAACAAGGAACTGGAGCAGGCAAACCAGGATTTGCAGATCGCGAAGAAGAATCTTCAAGATAGCGAGGTACGGCTCCAGCGGCAGAAAGCGGACCTGGCTCGGGCGAATAGAGAGCTGGAATCGTTCTCCTATTCGGTATCGCACGATCTACGGGCGCCGTTACGGTCGATCAGAAGTTTCAGTGGGTTTCTGCTCGAAGACTACACCGACTGCATCGACGAGACCGGTCGGGACTACCTGAACCGGATCATGGGCGGTGCGGATCGGATGAGCGAACTGATCGACGACATGCTAAGTCTTTCCCGAATTACAAGACACGAGATGGTATTGCAGGATGTCGAACTGCACAAGGCGGCGTCCGACACAATTACCGAACTGCGCAATGAAGATCCTGATCGTGAGGTACACGTCGAGATTCAAGAAGACATGATCGTCCGCGGGGATCCACGCTTACTGAAGATCGCACTAACCAATATGATCGGCAACGCATGGAAATACACGAGCAAAACCCCGAACGCGAAAATCGAATTCGGAAGTCGTACGGATAGCGGCCGGACGGTATTCTACATCCGTGATAACGGCGCTGGGTTTGCCCAGGATAAGGTCGAAAACCTATTCCTTCCGTTCCGGCGACTCCACTCGGAAAAAGAATTCCCGGGCACCGGTATCGGGCTTCCAATAGTTGAACGGGTGATTCGTCGCCACGGCGGCAGAATCTGGGCCGAGGCGGAGGTGGGTGTGGGGGCTACGTTTTACTTTACGTTGGGATAGGTTTGGGGTGGTTAACGGGTTAACGAGTTAACGGGTGACGGGTGACGGGTGACGCGGTGACGCGGCCTCACTACTGTTCGCCCTGAGCTTGTTGAAGGAACCTATGCAGAAGAACACGTTCAGGGCTCACAAAAAAGACCATTCCACTCGCATCATACATTACTATATTACCCATTACGAGAGTTGTGCTGGAATTGAGTCTTCGACCCGTTTCCGATCTATACGGCCCAACAGGCTCGAAAGGGGTACTCGCATGTACTATTTTGTCCGGTTCGTGCCGGGCAGTTTTTTAGTTGAAAACAACTGGGATTCTGGTGTAGTTCAATAACCGGAAACCCGACACGCACTAGACGATCATAATAGCGGACTGCGGGTCCGCAATAGTTCTGGAAACACGAATGCAGGGAGAAATCGGGTGAAACCAAGCGAATGTACTATTTATAGCGGCGGACATGCCGGTGCAGAGAGCTTTTTTGGGGAATGCTGTGAAAAATGGGGTGTGAATGAAGTCACCTTTTCCTATGAGGGACATCATATCAAGCGGGAAAAGAATGTCGAGATGCTCAGTCCGGAGCAGTTGAGACGGGGTGATATCAGCATGGAGATGGTCTCAATGCACATGCATCGCCAGTACGCTCACTCCACAAAAATCAAAGCCGTTCTTCAGTCCATTTTCCACATGGTGAACCGCGGCAGTCAGGTGTTTGCAATCGGCGAAATCCAAGCCGATAATACGGTCAAAGGCGGTACGGGCTGGGGGGTTGAGCTGGGGAAGTTTTTTAACCGCAATGTTCATGTTTTCGACAAGAACAAGAATGCCTGGTTCAAGTGGCAACCGGGCGAATGGGTTGAAGAGGAAGCGATCATAACCGAGCCGTCATTCTGCGGAACGGGCTCCCGAAATCTCACCGAAGACAGTCGCAAAGCAATCGAGGAGCTGTTTGAGCGGAGTTTTGGATCGCCGGCGTAAGCATACCCGACGGAATCAAAAAACCCGAGTCACGAGTACGAGTACCGGCCCTTTCGGGCCTGAGTACCGTGCCTCGCGGCACTGAGT
>CAYFVL010000374.1:0-3613 GCA_964346405.1 uncultured Fibrobacterota bacterium | reverse complement strand
TCTCGCACAACATCTTACGCATACTGCTCGTTCTCGGCTGCGAAACTTGGGTTAGACATTTCGACTTCGCTGCAACGCTTCGCTCACTTCGCCACCGCTCAGTGCACCACAATATATCGCACCGATCGGTACGGTTTCTCTCGACCTGCAAAGTCGGGTCAAGAATTCGGAATTCCGCTATTTGCATACCCACCCATGCTCTTCATCCCACCGTTCGATCACCTTCAGCATGTCTTCCCGACGCCAGTGCCGATAAACGTAACGGTATAAAAATAAACGAGTTACGCGGGCATTTTTCCCATCGCCCCGGTCTATCCAACTCTGTACTCCCACGAAAGCCCCATTTTCTGTCTCCAGAACAGCGGTCCCATATTCATCAACCCAGACCGGTACGGCTTCAGCACTCTCCGGAAACTCATCGCTGCACCAAACGGGGAATTGTTCCACGGTGAGAATTTCGTATTTGTAACGTTTCGCACGCACTAACTTGTTGTATTCAAGCTGCTTACGAGAATATTCCTGGTTGATCTTCTCAATGAGGTCGTGGTAATCCTGGGCATGAACGGCAAAGATCGAAATGACAGTGTACAGTATAGCGCGGTAACTCATTGTGCCCTCCCTGGTTATGAACTTTTCTGATGGAATTCCGATACCTTCGGATTCCCAAATCCCCAGGGGATGCGACATAAGTCATGATATCACAAGTATTTACCGTTCTAATATGAACGGGAATCTGCAGGCAGGAGACGCATGGATCGGTCCCTTGTTCTGGAAAATGAACCGACTTCGAATAAGAACGGCTCACCCCTGTCACAAACAACAGGCGCTCACAACTCTGTACAGGGCTTCGATAAGGCAATGCTTCGAATACTTCTATAGCATTTCGCTCAGGAACTCAACCCGGCTTCGACAATCGACTCACGGTCTCGCGGTCCGAAACGTAAGCTGTTGCAAGATCTTAACTTAGAAAAATGCTCAAGGTATCTCCCGGGATACCCCTGCGCGTTTTTTAAGTCAATTTCGTACAAATTCTTACGCATAATGCTCCGATCGGTACGGCGTCTCTCAACCGTTGGAGTCGGATCAATAAAGCGGAATTCGGAATCGATTCCGGTGCCCATATCGGAGAGAGATATAAAAAAATGCGAGGACAGCGCCAAATGAATTGGACATGAAATTAAAACACATGTCCAAAGAAAACCTTCCATACATGCCTGGTGCAGAAAGCATGACGGCAGATTAGTTGCCGTCATTATCTACAAGTGATACTCTGTTGGCCTCAACCCCTGGTTGCCGCCAAGAAATCCAAAATAATTAATGTACAAGGGAAAGAAAGAGTCCAAAGATCTTCAGAGAGATAGTTTTCGGCAGTGGCTCGTGGACGGCAGTCGATGGAGAATTCCGTCAGATGGCGGTTGAGTATTCAAAATTCCTTTAACCAGGCCCCTGCACAAGGGCCTCGAAAGCCGACCTGAAATCTTCGCGATTTCTGGAGACTTTATTCCGTGACGACTCCTTACATAACGGCATCTTCCGATTTGGTTTCCGAGTGCAGCAGCTCCGTCCCCAATCAGTCCCCCTCGATGCCGCCGGACTCCCGAACCTCATTCACAAGTGCATCAAACAGCGTGATCATGTCCGTATTTGCTTTTCGAAGGCGTTGGCAGAGGATCTTGGAAATCTCCCGGGTCACCAGAAGGCCGGCCCCGGGATAGCGGTTGCCGTGTTCGGTAAACTGGTTTCTGTTAAGGATGGAGAATTCGCAATCCGTTTTGCAGATTACCGTAGCCGAGCGCTTATCAGGGTCCAGAAGCGCTAATTCCCCAAAAAAGGCATTCATCTCGGCCGAAATCTCCGCCACGGTATATGGATCTCCCGACCGTGTCCGTTTCACAATCTCCACTGTGCCTGAATTGACGACATATAACTCCTCACCAAAATCCCCTTCTGAAATGACCGCCTTCCCCCTTGGCAATGTTCGAATCACGAAAAGATCCGCAAGTGCACTGAGAGCTTCGGTATCCTCGGCTATCCCCTTGAAAAGGGATATCTTGCATAGCCGACTTATCCGATCGACGATCTCATGTGACGGGCCTTCCGACTCGGTCATGCTGCCTTCCCTTTGGTCTGGTGAACCGATGATCCAACAATCACAATCGCACGTGTATACTGCCGGATGGCGTAATCCGAGGGAGGATTTATTACAGGCGCGTTGGCGGTGAGATTTTTTGCTTCTCTTAAGGTAGGAATCAACGATGATATATCCGGGTTTTTTTGCGCCTCTCGAATCGCCTCCTGTTTGCGGATCATCAGATTTCCCGTATTTTCCAATAAACCAATGAGTCGAGTCTCTGCTCGTCCCCCGAATTCACCCCGAAGTTCCCCGTACGTTTTACCTGTGAAGGTATCGGGAATTGGTGTGGTATCGATCCGAATGTCCTTCGAACGAGACACCAGTTCCGCCACAATATGCGACAAGCCGGCACCGGAGGCGGCCGAAGCCAGAATGGAACGACTGAATTCCCGGGAGAGAAGAATTTCGTCGCAATGTGACAGACGCAGGTATTTTTCGAATTTTACATCCAGAAGCTCGGCGCACACATATGCTCTTTTGTTCAGATTTTTTATCGACATCACCGCCATCACCGTCTTTGAATCTATCTGCTGAAGATCGCCTTCGAGCAGGGAATCGGCCAGGACCAGAATCTTTGATGCCTCGACAACACCGGCACGACGAAGATCTCGTTCTTCCATGAAATCACCGTTTATGTACTTGATTCCCTTGAGCCTGGGATCATTGCGGACAGTGCGAACGTCTTCCTTGCCGGCTCTTGTCAAAAGAACGACTTCCAGTGGGTCCACATCGGGATTGGATTCGAGTATCTCATAAAGTACCTGGTTCATTTCGCGTTTCCAGCCGCAGATGATAAAATGGCCCTTCAGGCGACTGTAATCCAGCAACCCATTCTCCTCTTTCATTTGCCGCTCCATCAGAATTGAGGCGATTCGGCCGGTGACGGTGCCCATTATGCCCATGCCGAACAAAATAGTACCGATTGCCAGAAGCCGGCCGGTGACGGTAGACGGAACTCTTTCGCCGTAGCCAACAGTGGAAATCGTTACAATGGTCCACCAGAAACTGTCAAAAAACGACACAAACCCATCGTTCGTTCTTCGCTCCGCAAGATACACCACAAGCGTGCTTACCATAACAACACCAACAAAAAACAGCCCCGCCTTCAAGACGGCACTCGTCTTCAAGGTGAGCCTGAGCCGCTGTAATGTTGGTCGAGATATTTTCCTCATATATGCAAATTGTACCGTTTTCGTGTCGACTGTTTCCATCAATTCCGAGCCATTCACCGGCACCTCACGCGAATCGGACATGGGCTTTCGTGCCGCATTGTTCCTGCGCACGCCTTTTCGAAGAAGGTAAAGTCTTGTCGTTTAAGCAAATAAAACACATGTACGGGCGCCTATCCTTTCCGAGACCCGTTCAGTTTCTTTTTCTCTGTGTCCATTGGGAGGAAGGGAACCAGTTCGGGAAAAGCAGATGCACTAGCCCAGGTTTCGCAATCAACTCACGGCATTCTGCGTAAGCCGGCGCGCGATT
>CAYFVL010000373.1:0-3689 GCA_964346405.1 uncultured Fibrobacterota bacterium | reverse complement strand
AAAGAAATCCAGCCTATTCTGGACGAACATTGCATAACGTGTCACAACGGCGAAATGAAAAACGGAAAACGAATGCTTGACCTCAGAGGGAATCTCCATGAAGTGGGCGGCCGTGGATGGAATACTTCGTACATGGAACTCCTGAATTACAGAGACCAAAATGACTGCTACCTGACCGGCGAGGACTGCGGAGGGGGATCCGGCATTCAGAAAAATCCCGAAAATCCTATCCTTTCATACTACTGGTACGACGATCAAGCCGCACCACTGCCGCCATACGCCCGAGGTGCGGCGAAAAGCCGGCTGATGGATTCACTCACCACCGGCCATAGCGACGTCTCTTTGAGCCGGGAAGAAATGGACAAGATCGCTTGCTGGATTGATTTAGCTGCTCCTTATCACGGCAACTGGCTGGAAAACGTTATGGACCCAAAAGTACGCGAAAAATTTGAGGAAGCTTTCGCGAAAAGAGATCGATTCCGGCAGGAAGAAAAGGTGATCCTCGAGCAGCTCGGGATGTCCCTCGGCATATCCGAATCCGGAAACATCGATTACCGTATAACTGGAAAATCAGGTATGAACAAAATGCCTTCGGTGAATCTCTCCGGGAGATCGATAACCATAGTCGGACCGGCGAATCGGGACTTCCAAGCCTCTGTTGTAGATTGCCGGGGAAGAGCAATAATTGAGAAACGGGTTCCGCGTGGAACACGTGTGGATTTCAAAATTCCGGCAATTGCCGCCCGTGGCATTCTTCTGATCCGTCTGCACGACATGACGGATTTTTCGGAACATTCTGTTAAAGTCGTAAATGCCATGGTGCGATAGCCGATTGGGATCGTCAAACAATATTCTGCAGCAGGAGAAGGTATTGCGAAAGATACATGCAAGTCAATCCGTTTCTCTGATGATCGTTCTTCTCTGGACGGTAGCCGGAGCGGCGAATCACCCGACAAAGTTTTTCCTCACCGATGAGGGGAAAAAGGCGATTCACTACATAGATCTCGAACAACCGGCCAATAGCTGGACTACCGAAACCGAGGGCGGGCTCCGCGACTTGCAGCTTGTTGGGAATAATCGGGTCATGCTCAGTTGCGGAGGCGGATTCCTTGAGTTCGACGTCTCAACAGGTGAAAGACTCAGGTATGTGAAAGTTTACAACTTTGTGGGATCCGCGAGACGGCTTGCAAACGGTAACACCCTGATCTCAAAAAAAAGCAGCGACAAAGTTGTCGTCGTTGACACCGGCGGTACTGTAGTCGATACAATCACACTCGAAAAACCGGTCCATCGGATGATGCGGACAACCGAAAGAGGAACGCTGATTTACGGCTACAAACATGAAGTGATCGAGGCCGATACCGCTACCGGTGATGTCGTCTGGTCAGCATCGGTCAAGCCCCTCGCCAAGGAAGTGTATGCCGCGGTTCGCGTCTCCGACAGTTGTGTCTGGGTCAGTACCGGATACGGCAATTCCTTGATCAGAATCGACGGGGACAGTACCTTAACTGAGTACACCGCGCGCGAAGAAGATCATTCACACGAATTTGCCGGTTTCCAGGTACTCCCCGAAGGACGAGTGGTAGTGGCCAATTGGCAGGGACATGGAGACGGACATGGCAGCGACGGCCATCAGTTCCTTCAGTTCGATGTCGACAGTCGGGAAGTCAATTGGTTCTGGGAGCAGGAATCGGACAGAATTTCTTCCATAAACAATATCCTGGTGGTCGACGGCCTGGATCCCGCGTACATGTGGACCGATGCCGAGGGGATTCTCAAAAGCCCGTCTGGTGAGGTAACCGTTCTCGTCCCCCGGAACGCCCTTGAAAACAATGGGCGGCAGTCCGATTGGCAATCAATTGAATTCAACTCCCCCGGCCTCGCCTACCCGGTATATGACCTGCGCGGCGCGCTTATACGTTTCGGGATATCAGAGATCCCTGTGGTACGCGGATATCGACTCCAACACAATCCGATAACCGGCCAGACCCGTCGTCTACTTCCGTTTCAACTTGAGCCATAATCCGACCGGTTCCGTCCAGATTCATTCTGAACAGCAGTGATGGCCCCGCAACATGCGGATATAAGCCGAATCGGCGGCGTACTTGTGCTGATCGCACTGATCGGCTTCGCGGCCCCGCCCTTCTGAGAGACGGTCGAGTGGTTTTCACCCGTTGGGAGTACAGTGATCGAGCGCATATCTGTATCCGAAGTTCGTTTGTCAAGAACCCCGAGGGTTCGAGACAGGAAGAATATCTCATTAACAATCGACCAACTGAAAGTGAACAGGTGCTTTGGCGGAGACGAAAAATGAAGCCGATCCGTCTTCGTGAACCGGGGTTTCACCAATAATACGTTTGGGATCCCAGGTTCCACCTTTCCAGGCCGGCGCCGATTTCGGGCAGGAATAACGGCCCGGCCCTTCGGCCAGAGGCCCGTAAGCCACAAAACCACCGGGTCCCGAAGTCGTCCCCTCCTTCAACTTGCCCCGCTCTTTCCAGGCAAAGGACCCGGTTTTTTTGCGGTAATCCACTTTACTCGAGATTGCCGGCCCATAGCCACGAGAGAGGCTCCCCCAGACTCTGGTATCGTTCTACGGACTCGAAACGGAGGATTTAGTTTCGAGAAGCAGGACCAGGCGATTCTGGACAAACCGTCGAATGCCGTGTGTCGATTATCGAAGTTGGGTTAATCAACCTCCCGTCTCGACGAGCGCATAGCCGGCCGGCTAATTCCTGATTTGAGCGATTTCGGCACCAGAGTTGCTACTAGTCAGGGACTACCTGAAACGCCGTGTTCACCCGGGAAAAGGAGATTTTCTATGGCGATTTTGAAAAAAGTGTATGGTGCCGGCGCGTATGTACTCTGGCTGCTGATTGTTTCGGCCTTGGTAGTCGGGTGTGGTCGGGGGGGAGATGATCCCGCGGAGGTGCCGCCAGCTATGGGGTATCGAGCGACAATCACTTCCATCAACGATACCCTGACGGCCGGCGACGTGAAGGGTACGGTGAATATCACCCGTGTGGGAGATAGTCTGACTTTTGCCGCGGCTCTCAGCGGTCTGGTGCCCGGCAAGATGTATCTGATGCATCTTCACGGAAGTTCTGATTCGACGTTTGACGCACAGTGTGCGTCCATGGAACAGGATACGAATGGAGACGGGTTCGTTGATTTGATAGAAACGCATGCGGTCTCCGGCATCACGATGATTCCTTTTCACCAGAATCCGGTATCGCTCACGATCCAGGATACCACCTATCCGCGCGCTTTGGAAAACGGAACGATTACCTACGCGAACACGGTTTCGCATAGCGCCATGGTAAGTGCGGCAAAAGCGAAATACGATTTGCAGGAATTCGCGTTGGACCGGATGGTTGTATATGTTCACGGCGCCGATTCCTCGGACGCGGTCCCCGAAACGGTGCAATCCCTTCCCGAGGTTCCCGCGGCGGTGACTGTGCCGATTGGTTGCGGTGAGGTGCATGTGGGCGGGTAGGGGGCCTTGCCTTCTACATCGCCAATAGTGGACAACGCTTCGTTGCCGATACTGGGAACGAAGCTTTTTTCACATCCACGGGTGGAGTGATAAAGAGAGTGCCCGAAATGTGTGCGTCCCGGACACCCCCTCCGTTAGCCCAAGTTTCGCAGCATACGCGTAAGTCATTGATATATCTCACGAAATTCCGATA
>CAYFVL010000372.1:0-3867 GCA_964346405.1 uncultured Fibrobacterota bacterium | reverse complement strand
TCCGCTCGGGACATCGCCTCGGCTCCGCTCGGGACATCGCCTCGGCATTTCGGCTTCGCTCACTTCGACACCGCTCAGTGCAGCGCAATACGGCGCTCCGCTCGGTACGGCGGTTCTCGACTGCGAAACTTGGGCTAGTTCAAGTGGGGGCGGGTAAGTTATTACCATATCGGTCGAACAGCGGCTTCATCTGGTCATAGGTCTCCCAAAGGTCCTGTGAGATTATTTTGGTTTTTCCTAAGACCGGCATGAAATTTGTATCACCATTCCACCGAGGGACAATGTGCATGTGAATATGCTGATCGATACCTGCCCCGGCCGTCCGACCGAGGTTCATTCCGACATTGAACGCCTCGGGGTGCAGGGTTTCGCTCAGCACGCGTTTGCATGCATTGAGAAGACGCCACATTTCCACAACGGTATTTTCGTCGATGTCTGAGAGAACACTGGTATGCATATAGGGGACAACCATAAGGTGGCCGTTGTTATACGGATACAGATTCATCAGTACGAACCAATGCTCACCCCGATGCAAAATGAGGTTGTCACGGTCGTGGGTTTTGTCTTTCCGGGGACCGGAACAAAACACGCATCCTTTATCGTCGTCGACGCCCTGAATGTATTTGCTGCGCCAGGGCGCCCAAAGTCTCTCGCTCACGGTATCCTCCGAGGGATAAGTTGTTTTTCGGGGGAAAATCGTACTATATACACTGTCGGCCCACACCGGACAGGCAGTCTCAGCCGAATTACGACATTTGAGGCCGGAGTGTTTGGACAAATCCGATTTTGCCGAAGAAATGTTGATCAGGAATGTGAAAATCCACATTCCTGCGTGGATGGTCCGGGCACTATAATTCAAAATACTATATTCAGTCGAGTCGCTTCGTTATGACGGTTCGACGGGCACGGAAGAGAGGCAATTCGATACCACAAAGAGAAAGCCGGATGTGTCGCCGCGGAACAGAGTAACAATATACCGGCAATCTGTAATTAAGCAAATATTCGAAATGGGCCGCTGCATCCGTCGACCGATTTGTCGCATACCGATAACGTTGTTATGCGGCGCCTGGAGAGAAATGCCGTCCGGTATAACGGACTCACTTTTTTTCCTGAAATGCCGAATTTTTGCCCCGGGAAAGCCTAACAGGGATACATGAGAAAAACATGAGTACTACATATTCAGTCGATACCTGTAAGAAACTTCAGCAGCAGTTTTCAGATCTGAACCTGCACCGTCCGATGCGAATCACCCATTATGACGCAGGTGACCGGCTCACCTATGAAATGGACGCCGTTGCGGACGGGACGGATAACGATACGCCAAGCCGGGTTACGCTTACCATCGAAAAGTTTGTCGGTGGGGGGTTTGCCGGACAGGTGTATAAGGTCCGTGTTCTGGATAGAGCAGGACCGGCGGTTCCCGGTCTGGTGATCGGCGATACGTATGCGCTGAAGGTGCTTATTCCTCCCAGCGGGTTTTCTCTGTTTTTCCGCAACACACTCTACGCGATCGGTTTTCAGGGACCCTTCCAGCTCCAGACCAATCCGGCAGCGGCGCGTTCCGGAGCGATCTGGCAGAAATTCATCCGAAGAGCGGCTTCATTACGCTTTGGTGACGAATTATCGGTGAATGACGTGCATGCCACGTTTGTCGACCATGATCTGGGTAGCTGTGGTGAAATAAGCAACTGGGTTGATGGACGCACATGGCGCCTCGAAGTGAACGACCGAATGGATCTCATGGACAAGTGGGAACGCGGAAAGCCGATCGAGACGGCGCTCCTCGGTTCCCCCGAGTACCGGGCAAAGAAATCCTTCATGAATGAATTCGTCAACCTTCTGGAGGATCTGGGCGCGTACGAATTTGCTCGTCAATACGAATGGACTACCTGGAAAAGCCAGCCCAACTGTTTGAAACGTACCTGTACCGACGACGATGTGGAACGGGGTCTCACCGCGGTCGACTTTCGCGCGGGGCTCACACTTCTACCGTTTCTCCCCATGAGCCCGGGCGATATTCTTCTGATACTGAAGGGCTTACGAAGAGGAAGCCTGGTGCAATTCGACCGCGGTGATCTGGACAAACTCAGCTCTTTTATTGACAAGCACAGCGACCAATTCGATGATATGACCGATCTTTTCAAGGAGCTGAAGAAGGACGAAGACATATATCGAAATTCGCTTATCGATATCACCCATAACCACGTACGCCTGCTCTACGACAAAAACCTGTGGCGAACTATCAATGCATCGGCCGTGACAGGATGGCGCGTGGGCAACTCCATTGACGAAGAACACGAAAAGCGATTGCGGGAAAAACCCTGGAAGGCCACTATTCTTTCGATAATTGGCATTATTCCTTTTTTGGGAGTTTTTGTGAGAAAACTCTGGGGCAACAGCGCCCATCGACGGCACTACACGAGTATCCTCACCAATTTCGGCTATTTTCTATCCACAATGCGGGGAAGACGAATCGAAGCCGCGATAGATTGGCATCGTGACGGACGGGTTTCGGCCGGGAGAGCGGAGCGTATTGCGCACTCTCCGGTTCGCTATATGCTTCACCTGCCCTTCTCCATTCTCCCGGTAGGCGTACATCGATTGTTCACCGATTGGGATCATCTGAAAGCGACCGTTTCGGGAATTATCCTTTACCCGATCAAGCTATATTTCAACGCCGATCTTCGGGAACAGTGGATGCGGGAAATGGTTGAGGACGGACGGAAAAAGCACATCATCAGCGATGAAGACGCCGAGGTAATTCTTTCCAGGATAAAGGAACCTTACATTCAGAAATACCTCAAGAGCCTGGCCGTCCATGTTTGCACGGCGCCGGTAACCCAACTGGTTTCATTGATCATAGCGGGCATTTACCTGCTCACTCATCCCGAGACACCCACCGCGCAGGCGTGGGCGACCGCGGGTGCGATAATCGCCGCATTTCAGGTCGTTCCCATATCCCCGGGATCGCTGGCTCGTGGTCTGTATGTCATGTACCTGGTCATTAGAGAACGAAATTTTAAAGATTACAATATTGCCGTATTCCTGGGATTCTTCAAGTATGTCGGCTACCTTGCGTTTCCCATACAGATGACGTACCGCTACCCTACCCTCGCGCGATTCATGGCTGCTCATTGGGCCACCGAGGCTGTTCATATTGTGCCGGTTTTCGGCGAGTCGGGCGCGCTGCTGGAACATCGGATATTTTCGCTTTTCTACAATCGCCCTCTCACTGTTCGCGGAAGAATGAAACGCCGGGCAGATGCTCGTGCCACAATGAAAGCTCGCTGGTGGCACATACCCATTGCGGGTTTGATTTCGGTGGCAATCCTGGGAAGTGCGGATTACTTTTATCTTGCCACTTACGGTATCCTCCCCGGCCTTCGGGATCTTGCCTGGCTTCTCGTGCTGGTTCCGGCACTCTGCGGGGCATTGATAACAATAGGGGCCGGGGGCATGTCACTTACCCGTCGGGTAATCGTTTCCGCCGCCGGAGCCGCAACAACAGGTGCTCTTCATGCCGTACTGGTGACCGGTACGGCCCGGTACATGCTCGAGGGAGCTTCGACCCGGAATCTCATATCCGCACTGGTATGGCAGGTGTTCATTTTCGGGATCGTGGGGTCCATTGCGGCGGTTATAGCCGAGATTCGCCTGCCCGAACCCAAAGCGCCTCGATCTCAGGCAACTGCAACGGATACTCTGGCGGTAGAACAGTAACCCGGGCTCGTTTGGCCCGCGAATCAACGATGCCCGATTCACGGCAACAAAGTGAACCGGGCATTCTATCCAGGCTTTTGCCTTCAGTTGGGCTAACCCAAGTTTCGCAACCAACTCACGGCATTATGCGTAAGCCGGCGCGCGATT
>CAYFVL010000371.1:0-3886 GCA_964346405.1 uncultured Fibrobacterota bacterium | reverse complement strand
TGATTGCGAAACTTGGGTTAAGTGGTATGGATGACGGCAATGACGCATGCCGGCGCCCTTGCAATCAAGTGCCGGGAATGCAAAAAGCCATTCGTTTCTCAACCCCGCGAACCGAATACCGTGCAATGTACATTCCGCGTGAAAGACCGTTCAAAGCGATAATCCGCGCATTCGTCACGATGCTCCTTACAACCATCCGACCCTCCAGCGAATAGATGCGAACGGCTCCCGACGTTCTTTCCGGAAACGCCAGAGAAGCGGCGCCGGTGCCGTCGCGAAAGAGACGCGGTTTTGCACGCGATGCTTTCGCGCCCGCCGATTTCTTTGCCGCAAGCATCTCTACGGTGGTCATGGAGATGCGGG
Source organism: uncultured Fibrobacterota bacterium (assembly GCA_964346405.1). Classification (GTDB taxonomy): domain Bacteria; phylum Fibrobacterota; class Chitinivibrionia; order Chitinivibrionales; family CAYFVL01; genus CAYFVL01. The sequence goes on along the minus strand of CAYFVL010000371.1, from coordinate 3,523 downwards.
CCTGCGCATAGCCCGATGCTGAAGCCTGAATGGTTGACTCGCACCCCGCGCTCCCGGCCGCGGCATTTACCATAACGGTTACCGACGATGCGTCGGAGGAGACATTTACGGTATTTGGCATGTTGATGCATGATCCATCGGAAGATGAAAAGGTTATCTTCAAGGGCGATTGCGGTGCGGGATCGATAGCGACTGTCAACTCGGCGCTGTCACCCTGCACTACGGTTGCGCTGTTTGCGACGACAAAGGAAAGCCGGTCGACGCCCCCGGTGGTAAGGATTATCGCACCGGGAGATACGCTACGATTCACTCTTATGAAAAAAGCGATCGTATCCCCTTCCAAATCGCGCCAGTCGCCCCCCCATTCGGTCGGCGAAACTGCACGAAAATAGCTCCCCGACGACCAGTCCAGAAGTGTAATGCACGCACCGTCACGGCCTCCCGAGGCTTCCCATTTCATGGTCGCATCGTTATATATGGTCCAGCCTTCGATACCGTTGTCGAAGGTGGCGAGAAAGGCCGAGCCCACCCGAACACTGTCAATGGAGGCGGTATCGGGTTTGGCGGACATCTCCGCCTTGATCATGAGGCTTTTGATCTGTGATAAAGCCTCAGTAAAGTCGCCTTGACTAACGCCGAATGTGCCGGCGGTGAGCGGAATCTTGTATTCAACCCACTCACGGGTGCTATCCGGCGGGCCGAAATTGACCGATATTGCGGCGGGACTTGCATTGAACGAACAGATGCATATCGCCACGACGACACACCCGACTCCTGAAACGAGATTCATTGTTTTCCTCCGTGCATTGATACGTTCGACGGCGGTTTAAGCCGATACCCACACACGCCAAAGACGCGCAAGAGCCAAAATAGATAGTAAAGTATACTTTAGGTGGAAGATTTAAGCAATAAATGAAATGGAGTGGGAGGTAAGCTCCGAGTCTCAAGTGTCGAATTTAACCCAGGTTTCGCAACCATCTCACGGAATTCTGCGTAAGCTGTTGCTCGCTCTCGAATGTCGAAACAGGGTCAAGCATACTGGCGTATTGATTGATATCAATTGCCGTTCCCGGGTTGATCAGCACCTACTCAACAGACCGCTCGCCTCTTCCGAACAGCCCCTTGAAAAACCTGAGCGGATTCAGTTTCCTCAAAGGGACAAAATCCGAAAACCGCCGTTTCTTAAAGTCCGGGCAGTCGAGATCTTTCCAGACTGAGGAGGCAACGGCGAAGGTGTCGGTCTTCATGGCCTTGAATTCAGGATCTTCATAGACCCGCCCCATGAATTCGGTCCAGACCGGAAGTGCGGTTGCCGCGCCCTGACCTTGCTGAAGTGTTCTGAATCGTACGTTCTGAAAATCGCCCCCAACCCACACGCCGGCAACCAGGCGAGGAGTGAAGCCGATGAACCACCCGTCGGTGTGGTTTTGCGTGGTGCCTGTTTTACCGGCAATAGCAGCTTCCGATCCAAGGCGCCGACGTGCCCCGCGTGCGGTGCCGCTGTCGACTACATTACGCAGCATACATATCATGCGATCCGCATTTTCTTGTGAGAACGCCTGCATTTGTCGATCCTCCGGCTCGTGTACATATAATCGCCGACCGGCCCGATCCTCTATTCTCAGAAGATAGAACGGTTTCCGGTGAACACCGTGGTTAGCGATGGTCTGAAAGGCTCCGGTGATCTCGAGCAAAGAAATGTCCGCCGTGCCCAGAGCGAGCGAGGGAACCGAGGGGAGTTTGGCTGAAATCCCCGACTTTTCAACAAGGGTATGTACATTTGGAATTCCGGTCCGCAGCAGAACTTTCACACTCACAGTATTGATTGAATTGGTTAGGGCACCCTTCAATGAATAATGACCACCATATTCACGATCGGCGTTCCGGGGCGTCCAGTTGTCGTAATCGGTATATACCACACTGTCGTTGGGAACAAAATCGCAGGGAGACATTCCGTTCTCAAGTGCCGCCAGATACACCAGCGGCTTAAATGTCGACCCAACCTGGCGTGCGGCAGTCACATGGTCGTACTTGAAATGTGCATGATCAATGCCGCCCACCCAGGCACGCACCGCTCCGGTTTCGACATCGAGCGCTACCAGTCCCGCCTGAAGAAACTCCATATAGTGCTTCAATGAATCGACCAGCGTCAGGTCTTTCTCAACCACACCATCCCATGTAAAAAATTTTGACGAACATGAAAAAGAATCCGAGTACTCGGCCATACCGTGTGTTTTGAAATGCCGCCTCAGGAGTTCCTGCTCGAGATACGGCGTCCACATCGTACGATTTTCCCAGTGCATGTCGAATGTCTTCTGAAGAGATTTCATAGTGCGATCTACGGCATACTTTGCGTGCGCCTGAAGACGGCTGTCTATGGTCGTATATATCTTGAGCCCGTCGGTGTAGAGGTTATACTTTTCGCCGTCTGCTTTTGATACTTTCTTACACCACTGTTCCAGTTCACCTCGCAACCGTTCTCGAAAATAGGGAGCCGAGCCGGTATTGTGTGTCAGAGGTGCATAGTCAAGTTGAACGGGCGTTTTCTGAAGTGAATCGACCTTTTCCGACGCAAGTATGCCATTCTTTTCCATTTGGTCCAGCACAACATTTCTCCGCCTTAGAGCGCGACTGAAATGGCGCTGGGGATTGTAGTAATTTGTTGCTTTCAGCATTCCGACAAGCAACGACGACTCTTCAACGGCAAGATTTTTCGGATTCTTGTTGAAAAACCGTTGAGCCGCCGATTTGATGCCAAACGTATTCTCGCCAAACGGTACCGTGTTCAGGTAGAGCGCCAGAATCTCCTTCTTTGAATACATCCGTTCGAGCTTGAGCGCAACCACCATTTCCCGAATCTTGTTTACCGGCATGGTCAGGAAACCGTAGTCACCCCGAGGATACAGATTTTTGACAAGTTGCTGGGATATCGTACTCCCGCCTCCCGAATTCCTGTCGCCCAGAAGAATGGATTTGAACAAGACCCGCACCAGGCTTCGGAAATCGATACCCATGTGGTCATAAAATCGTGCGTCTTCGGTCGCGATGAGAGCGGCTACCAGTGTGGGAGATATCTCTTCCGGTTTGAGATCCTGGCGATTTTGAAAGTAGTATTTCCCCATCAGCACGCTGTCGGCCGTGTATACCTCCGATGCGATTGGGTTTTGAATGGAACGAAGCTCCTCTTTGGTGGGAAGAGGCCCAAATATTCCCAGTATCACCAGGACGACAAGCATTGCGGGTAACAGAAACGCACCGGCGCCGAACAGCGATAGATATTTCGATGATTTACGGCGGTGTTTTTTTCGTTTTGCCATATGACTGAAAATAGTGAAAAGCGAGAGACTGAAACACGCGCGCTCTCAGGATACGCCAATACCTCGGTCGGAACGACGCGGTAGGTCACTCTTCGGAAGCTTCTGAGATCAAAGGATACTAGCCCAAGTTTCGCAGCCGAGAACCGCCGTACCGAGCGGAGCCGAGGTGGAGCAGTATGCGTAAGATGTTGTGCGAGATTGACTTA
>CAYFVL010000370.1:0-4062 GCA_964346405.1 uncultured Fibrobacterota bacterium | reverse complement strand
GGCGTCTCTCGACTGCGAAACTTGGGTTAAGGAGAAGGGTAATGGTGTACGGAAACGCAGTGGTTATTGGTGGTGGACTGGGTGGATTAGCCGTTGGCAGCTATCTGCTCATGAATGGTTACAAAACGCATATTCTCGAAATGGCAAACCAGTGCGGGGGAATTGCGGTTTCCTGGCGAAGAAAAGGATACTTGTTCGACGGCGCCACGAACTACCTTCCGGGCTCGACTCCCCAACTGAACGCTCATCGTATTCTCGGCGATATCCTTGATTTTCGTGACCTGGAATTTTACAACTATCCGGAATTTATCCATATCGAGAAGGGTGGTGAGGCCTTTCATGTGTATACCGATGCGGACAGACTGAGGGCCGAGATGCTTCGTATAGCCCCAGAAGATCGAAAGACCATAGACGTCTTCATTAACGCGGTACGTGAGTTGGGCGAGTATTCCCTTCCGTTTGAGCAGGCACCCGAAACCTTTTCAGCCGGGGATGCCATACGGTTTATTCGGGATAATTTCGGTCTGCTCATGTTCCGTGGAAAATGGGGCAATATCTCAGTTTCCGCATTCGCGTCACGCTTCAAAAACCCACTTTTGCGAGAGATGTTCAAGCAGATATTTCCGCATCATGAGCATTTTGCCGTCATGGCCCCAATGGCTCCCCTGGCCTGGATGAATCGGAAGGCGGCGGGATATCCACTTGGGGGATCCGAGAAAATAGTCGGCATGATGGAGAAACGCTATCGGTCACTCGGGGGCACAATTGAGTTTTTCAAGCCGGTGAAATCCATTGATATAAGTGGAGGGCGCGCGCGTGGAGTCACCTGCGAAGATGGGTCTTTGTATCCGGCCGACATAGTGATTTCCTCCGCCGATCTTCATACTACTATTTATAATCTGCTCCCCGGAGTACCTCCACCCCGAAAATTCGCGAAGAAATTCAATCGGTATCGGCCCTTTACCGCGCTTCATCAGGTATCGCTGGGAATCGGGCGTTCCTTTGAGGGTGAGCCGGAAAAGCTCAATATACCCGCGGATCCTCCCATTCGGCTGGCGAAAGAAAGCGCACGCGACATGATGGTTCGGATTTTGAATTTCGACCCATCTTTTGCCCCAAAGGGGAAAACATCGGTGGTAGTGCAGCTTCGGACCGAAGAGTGGAAATACTGGGTGGATTTGCGGGAAAATGATCGAGAAAAGTACAAAGAAGAGAAGGTCCGTGTTGCCGAAGCCGTTATCGATGTGCTTGAGCGGCGGTTTGGCAAGATTCGTAAGAAGGTCGAAGTCGTTGATGTGGCAACACCGGCTACTTATATTCGATACACGGGATCCTACCACGGATCTCATCAGGGCTGGGCACCAACTCCGGGAGTAATCGGTCGTCCGCAGCCAAAAACGATTCCCGGAATCGAAAACCTCTATCTATCCGGACACTGGCTTTCACCGGCCGGGGGAATACCGGCGGTAATTGCGATCGGAAGGCAGGTAGTGCAAATAATCTGTCGGCGTGAGAAACGGCCGTTTCAGGTTCTGCCCCACAAAGAGAAGAGGTAAATTGTGCCGATGCGGAATTCAGCACTTCGTTGAAACCTGAATGAATGGGTTTTCGGACAGATACAACTGGGCGAAATTTGGGGTAGAAGCAGGAAAATAACAAATTGTCAGGAAATTGTTGCGAAGATATTACACATGTATTAGTTTAGGAAGTACTACAATCGTTATGCCATTAGAAGTGGTAGATGTGTGTGATGATGATGGGGTATCAGGCGAAAGCCTGATCGGGAAAGCCGGCGCAATGCCGGCTTTTCTAATTTAACCCAAGTTTCGCAATCAACTCACGGTCCCGCCGGGCGGGACGCAAGGTATCTCCCCGGATACCCCCGCACTTTTGTAAGTCAACCTCGCATAACATCTTACACATAGTGCTCTATCCCTCGGCATTTCGACTACGCTCAACACAACGCTCCGCTCGGGACACCGCCCCTCGGCATTTCGACATTTCGACTTTGCTCAATGCAGCGCTACGCTCACTTCGACACCGCTGTGCAGCGCAATACAACGCTGTGCAGCGCAATACAACGCTCCGCTCGGGACATCGCCCTCGATTTTTCGTCCTCCCTCGGTGCGGGACGGGAACGACACATCGCTCCACTCGGGACGGCGTCTCTCGACTGCGAAATTCGGGCCAGGAAAACCCAAATTTTTGATTACTTACGGGGGGCGTGGAATGCCGGGCGGACTCTCCGATGTACCTTCGATTTGCCTTGAGGCGCGGCAATCTACTATTATAGTGAATAGTTTCCCTCGGACGGGGTGAGTTTTGGCAGGCGAAAGCGCTTGTTTCGGAATCACGATCAACCACCGTTCGACCGATCCCGATCGCCGACCACGCAACGGTGGAGCCGAAATTCATTCGGTACCGCCGACGGGGGACGGGTGCGTCCGGGCAAACATAAATCGTCGTCTTTTCGTCACTTTTTTTTGGAGGTCATCATGTCGAGAATGAACTCATTTCACACTCAGCGCGCCCTATCAGAGGGTTTCGGCGAAGAAAGGGAGTATTCGCAGCATCCGCCTGCCCGTAATCCCGCAGGGGAGTTCTACTCTCAGTCGAGTCCGATGAGTCCCGAAGATTGGCGAAGAGTCTGGGTCGAGAAAACTCGCCGACAGCACGCCTGTGCGCCCGCTGAAGCTTTGGTTTTGGGTACTTCGGTGATATGTGCGACGATAGAGCGCTACTTCAGAACCAACCCGCATCCACCCAGGAAGATCTATACCAATCGAGTGAAACGCTTCGTTGAAAATGGTGGGAAGGTAGCTGCGGAAGCCCTACTTTTCTTCTACAAGACAGTAGTTCCATCAAGAGAGCATGTAGAAGTTATAGAAAGATACACGACTGGATTATCGAACCCCGAGCCGGCACGGAGCTATCCCGCAGAGGTGATAATCTCGGAACAACAAGAGCCCGCAGTCGTCGAGACGTCAACCGCTAAACCCGAAAACGAGAGATTGCGAAGGCCCGGCGGATGGGCTGACCTGTCTGATTTGAACGAAGACAGTCGTTTTTTTTCTTCAGAGCCGAAACCCGAGGAACATCTGGCACGGTTAGGTGAGGAAATTAAGTCGAGGAGCTACAGTTCCAACACTTTGAGGAATTACTATGCGGCAGTGTCACGGTTTCTGGACACTCTCACCCCCGAATCGTGCAATGACTGGTCTTCAGCATTCAAGCGCCATCTTATTAGGCTAAAGGAAGATTTCGGGTTGGCACCGTCAACGATCAACAACCATGCGGCATCAATCAAGTTTTTTTTTGTTGAGGTGCTGGAGATCCAGCCGGGCGATGATCTGATGGTTCGGATGAAGACCGGCAAGCCACTCCCAAGGGTTCACTCAAAAGAAAATGTTGCCGCAATTCTGAAGACGCCGAGAAATGTCAAACACCGGCTTATCCTCATGCTGGTATACGGTTGCGGACTGAGACTTGGCGAGGTGCGGTTTCTCCGGCCGGTAGATATCGATGTGGATCGAGAGATCTTATGGGTACGGAAGGGCAAGGGCAAAAAGGATCGCATGATCATGCTGGACGGTGACCTGATATCGAAGGTAAAAGAATGGTGTGCATTGGATTGCGGTAAGGAGTATCTTTTTGAGGGATACCGGCCGGGCATGCCACTAGCCAGACGCACAATCGAGAAGGTTTACGAAAACGCGTGTAGCAAGCTGGGTATCGATCGCCAGGGCGGGATTCACTCGTTGCGGCACAGCTTTGCCACCCACCTGTTGGAGCAAGGCTGTGATCTTCGGTACATTCAGGAACTCCTGGGACACGCTTCAACGAAAACCACGGAGATCTACACGCATGTAGCCGCTCATAAGATTGTGGAGATTCGAAGCCCCATTGCGGGGATGATTTAGGAGAGAAAAAAGCAACCGGATGGTCCATTGTGAACTAACACTTCACAATGGACTTCCATGATGAAATATATTTTCATCATGGAAGGAGTTGGTGTCAATTGCTATTTCAATTTAGCACTTTTAAGACCGCACATCGTGTGCG
>CAYFVL010000369.1:0-4072 GCA_964346405.1 uncultured Fibrobacterota bacterium | reverse complement strand
TGGGAACGAAAATCGCCTCGCCTAAATTCACGCCAATTGTCGGACACCACACTAGTGTACAGTCTGATGGATTGGATAGTACGGTTCAGTATACCATCTTGTTCTCGGCTATTGAAAAAATGCCCAATTGTGTCCGGAAATACCGCTCGTGCTGCGCTGTACTGAGAAGTAATCCCGTTCGGCGGAAAGTAGCATGAGCGGGTTCTGAACGGGTTTTCAGACAAGTACTACTATGACTAATATACTTCCGCGCTCTGAAGAATCGAGCTGGATTCAATACCATAGCTTGCCGGTCATCGGGGATCATCGGGACGGGCTTCGGCGAACGTTGACGGCAAGGCACACTCATGTGTCAATTGGTCAAAAAAAAGGAGCGAAGGGCCAAACAACTTGAAATGCCAACCGTAATACGCTACACTACAACAACTTACGACACTTCTCCGAACGGCCATATCACACCGATCTGATGGTGATTACCAACATATATCTTGCATTTCTCTAATTTTACCCATATATTATGGCCATGCTGGATGTCGAGAAACGAAATCGGCGTCCTTTTCACCTATTCACCGAGGAGAGCCTTTGCCTATGCAACTCCCCAAATCCAGACGGCGCCAGAAGTTGCGTGAAAAGCGGTGTCAGTATCCCGGCTGCGGTAAAATCTTTTTTGGGATTCATATATCCAAATATTGCCCGGAGCACCGACAGGACCGATACAGAATCCGTAAGCGCACAAAGCCCGAAGACGTCAATATTAAGAACCAGACGTACAAACACGGGTATACTGAGGTTGTGACGCTTGTCATGACTTGCGCGTTGGAAGGATGTGATCACCAGTTTGAGGTGAAAATTTACCCTCGTCAGTATGTATATCCAAAATATTGCACCGATCATCGCAATGAGTATCGCCGGGTTCGTCATCTTCAGCAGATTGGGCGCACGGATCTGATTGAGTCCATGATGCAGGAAGGCGAAAGCATGGAGGTGAAAGACGGGAAAGTGGCTCAGGCCAAGAGTTCGTCCAAAACTCCAAAAAAGCGCGCGGTTGCGTAAATATGGGCAGAGCCCCGGAACGGGTGCTCAAGAAAGCCATTCCAGATAGAGAGGCAAGGGAGTCATATCTCTTGCCTCTTTTTCGTTAGCCCAGGTTTCGTATCCGAAAACCGCTGTGCCGAGCGGAGCCGAGGCGATGTCCCGAGCGGAGCCGAGGGATAGAGCAGTATGCGTAAGGTCGTGCAACAGCTTACGCAGAATGCCGTGAGTCGGCTGCGAAACCCGGGTTAGACTGAATGGGCTCCGCGGAACCATAACATGTGACCGGTAATACCGTGCCGATCACCCTATTCCATATACTTATTGCAGGGGAAGTCACTCCCCGAAAATCGCCGCATGCATTTACCCATGGCGGAAACGGTCGTCATTTCCTATTTTAGTAGGCTGATTTTCAATATTTGCCGGATGGGGTCATGCGCGATAAGATGCAAACAGGTGGTCAAACAGGTGCAATGAAGGAATATCACGAAGCCGTATGCGATGCCTCCCAGGGCGTGGAACGATTCCTTACCAGGACATTTTCCGAGATAATTATCGACGGTCCTCCGGTTGGACCTGAAATTTTCGACGATGCGGCAACAACAATCACCTGCACCCACCGAAGCCAGGCCGACTATTTCATACTCGGGGCGTTCCTCAATCAATCCGGGGTCAAGAACCTGCGGTTCGCGGCCGGTGACAATCTGACGCAACTCCCAATCATCGGAAAGAAATTCAGGGACTTTGGTGCTTTTTCGGTTCATCGGGGGAAGAGTTTCGGTAAGCGGTACGTTCGCGACTTGTGCCGGCAGGTCATGCAGATGATTCGGGACGGCGACAATATTATTGTATTCCCCGAGGCGGGCAGAAGCTATTCGGGCCAAATGCTCGAGGTCAAGAACGGGATTTTGAGTGCACAGATTATCGATGCCTACAAAAACCCTGAACGAAAACACCTGGTATTTCCTGTCGCCATTTCCTATGAACACCTTCCGGAACTCCGCTATTTCGAAATGCTTCAGCGCGGGAAGGCTCTTCGGCAGAAACGGGGCGGGCTGCTACATAAGATTAGAGGTAATTTTTACTACTACGGTGCCGATGCAGTTGCTTTCTCAAAGTTTTTTTTCGCCAACAAATTCGGCAAACACTATGGGCGGGTCTATATCGATCATGCCGCCCCCTTTGAGATTTCCGGAATTATTGATTTGAAACACAATGTAGATACTGAAGCTCGGGACTGGTTTTCGGCACACCGAAAGAGTATGCAGAAAACACGCGAATTTATACATAAACAATTTCTTACCCTCTACCGATTGCAGCCGATGCATGTACTGGCCAGGTGCCTGAAGGAACACGAAGGAAGTCTCACTCATCGGGATTTCCTGCGTTCGGTTCCCGGCATACTGGACGGATTCCACGAGAGGGAACTCAATACCAGAACGCTGGATGCGCTTTCCCCGGGCGACATGCTGCGGGAGGGTATCCGGCAGCTCACGCTCTTTGAAGCGGTGCATGCGGGCCGAAGCGAAATAAATGTCCGGAACCGGCCTATTGTCGACTACTATGCCGCTGCAACAATATCCCAAAGGAACGGAGTATAGGTTTGGCTTTCTACCAGTACCTTAAAGTACCGACTGTTGTAGATCTCAAGTCGACGGAAAAAATCGATGCCCTCCGTGAACTTGCGCGCACCCTTTGTCGCTCAATGGATATTCGTAAGCAGAAGCCTATCATAGATGAAATGCTGAAGCGGGAGGAATCCGCCTCAACGTTTATTGGGCAAGGGCTTGCTATTCCTCAGACCCGTGGACCGATTAAAGACGACTTTGCGGTGGCAATCGGGAGAAGCATCCAGGGGGTAAATTACGACGCGGCACGAAGTGCCCGTGCACACGTGATTGTCCTGGTGATGGCCAAGGCCACCGAAGGTACGAATCTAATAGAGTTGCTGTCGGAGATCGCGGCATTCTTCAAGTCCGAGCAGGTCCGGCAACGGCTCCTCGACGAGCCGTCCCCGGCCGACGCACTGGCTATTGTTTCCTCGTTCGCCCCAACGGCACCGGAAGAGAGGGTGCCGCGCCCGGGAACAAAAAAACGCCCAGAGGAACCCGTTATCGGAAATGCGGTCAGTCTGGTGAAGGAACTCAAAGCCGACTCTCTGATGATCTTCGCGGATGCGGTCAGGGATAACGATTTCCTTGATCAGATCCGACTTCGTGGCAAAACAATCGTGGTCACCAGCAACAAAACCCGTTTCGATCCCGAGGATAAACGCATAGGAGCAATAATCCAGGCCCCTCCCATCCCGGCCTCACGTACCGGACAACTGAAAATGGGGATCCTTCTGGCGCTTTCACGCAATCTGGTGCCTAAAACCGGCAAAATCATCTGTCTTTCCGGCAATTCGGGAATTGGAAGATTCGACACTATTGTCGCTATCGATATCGGCTCTGAATATGAGTTTTTCTTCACCAATACTCAATCCGTCCTCCCGTCGGATATTGAACCCGAAGTTCTGGAACGGGTTATCGGGCTGGCCGGAGAAATCGCAGTCGAGGGACGTGAAGGGCGAGCAATGGGCACGATTTTTGTTGTGGGAGATACCAATACCGTAAACACCTATGTTCGCCAGTTGATCATAAATCCCTTTCGGGGATATAGTGAAGCCGAGCGCAATATTCTTGATCCGGGGCTGGATGAAACAATCAAAGAGTTCGCCAGCATCGACGGTGCGTTTATAATTACGGGGGACGGAGTCGTTCTCTCCGCCGGCAGTTACCTTCGTCCACAGATTGAGCCGGATTCACTTCCAAGCGGGTTCGGTACGCGTCATGCGGCAGCCGCGGGGATTACGGCATGTTCGAAAGCGTTGGCAATCTGCATATCCGAATCGACCGGAATGGTTTCAATGTTCAAGGACGGCGCACTCGTGATGACCATATCACGCCCCGTTACTCGCGATCACGGCACTGTAAACCGCATCACCTAGCCCAGGTTTCGCAGTCGAGAGCGAGCATTATGCGTAAGATGTTGTGCGAGA
>CAYFVL010000368.1:0-4142 GCA_964346405.1 uncultured Fibrobacterota bacterium | reverse complement strand
AATTCTTGGCAATTGTCGGTCGCCACACTAGATAGTATGTTCAAGATAGCCGAAGCCCTTGTCGGCCATGGATCTTTCACTTCAGCTACCTGAGGTTAGCCGTAACTAATCGCAGCTTCTGAATAGTGATGCGGTTTTCCACAAACGAATCGCTTGATCCGGGTGATACAAGGGGGCAAGGAGTTGGAGAAAAATGGCTGAAATACGTCCGTTCAGGGGATATCGTTTCAAGACGGAAAAGCCGGAAGACCTGGGTAAGGTTGTTGCGCCTCCTTACGACATGATCGATACCGAGCGCATAGATCAATTATATGAAACCGATCCGCGCAACGTGGCACGGATCATACAGAATCGCAGGGAAACCGGGGATACTCAAAATCGCGATCGTCATAAACGTGCGGCCGGTCTGCTTAGAGAGTGGGTCGACGGTGGCGTGCTGGTGCGTGATCAGGCTCCATGCTTTTATCTGTACCGGCAACGATTCAGTCTGAAGATGGGCGAAGAGACTGTTCGCTATGAGCGCCTCGGCTTGACTTCGCAGGTGAAACTGGTTGATTTCGATGAGGGAATCATCCAGCCGCACGAGTATACTCTGTCGGGGCCGAAAGTGGATCGCTATGAACTTCTGGAGGAAACCGGATTCAATACCGGGCAGATCTTCGGGATTGTACGAGACGATGGAACGGTGTTCAAAGCCATTCGGGAGGCTGCCGGAAATGAGCCGGCGGGTTCGTTTACCGACGAGTACGGAGTTGAACACGAACTGTTCGTGGTGACTGATCCCTCATACTTACAAGCCCTAAGGGATGCCGTACGCGATAAGGAACTGCTGATTGCCGATGGACATCATCGGTATGAAACCTCGCTCCAATATGCCAAATCCACCGGACGTGCCGAGGATGGGTTTGTGATGATGACCCTGGTATCCATGGCCGATACAGGCCTTATCATTCGGCCGTTTCACCGGGTGGTCAAAAACAACGAATTTACCGAGAAATTCCGCGGCGTCGACGACCTTCGGGCATTTTTCGATGTACGCACCATCGGACCGGCGGATATGCATGATGTCTTCGCGTATCTTGAGAACAAAGTCGACGATGAAATTCTGTATCTCGACGCCGCCGGGAAAACCATGTACGGTTTGGTAACAAACGAATCGGGGAAGAAATTCCTGAAGGATAATTCGGGGGGGATGTCCGAACTCTGGAACAACCTTGATGTTTCAAAAGTGAATCGGTTCTGTGTTGCCGAGACCATGAAGCAGCCACTTGACGGTTCGGTGCTTCACGACGTTATGGAGTATGTAAATGACGCTCGGGGATCTTTTGAAATGGTTCTGAATGCGCCTGAGCGGTTCACCGGCGTGTTTTTCTTGCGTCCAATCGATATAGAGACGGTTCGGAAAATTGTTTCGCGGAACGAGCGTATGCCACAGAAAAGCACCAATTTTTTTCCGAAGCTCTATTCCGGGCTTGTACTCAATAAACTTGGGGAATGAGTGAAGCTATCCCGTGTACCGCAGATCGTTGCGGGGGTGGCGATTACCGCCGCCGGTCTTGCTTTCTTTTTTCGTGATGTCGACACCGAGAAGCTGCTCGAAGCCCTGGGTTCGGTACCGCTCTGGTCTGTGTTGGCGAGTGTTGTCCTCGCGGTAACGACACTTTGGGTGCGCTCTTACAGGTGGCGATTTCTGTTACCGGATACGCCGGGGACAACCAAATCCGGTCTTTTCCCGATTACTATGGTCGGGTTTATGGTGAACAATGTTCTTCCCGCCCGGGCCGGTGAAGCGGCCCGGGCATTATTGCTGTGGCGCAATAATAAATTCTCGGTGGCCGCTTGCCTCGGTTCGCTCGTTGTCGAGAGAATAATCGACTCAGCGACCCTTCTTACACTTTACGGAATATCCGTATTCGGTTTGGATGCTCTTTCGGATTCTCGACAGATTCGACAGAGCGGATATATCGTTTTTGTTATCGTCGCCGGGGTTTGTCTTGGGTTTGTCTTGTATGCATTTTTCTCCAATACGGTGGCTGCCTGGGGACGAGCGCTTACGAATCGTGCACCGGAAAAATATCGACCCCGTGTCAGAAGTGTCGGCGCGGAGCTTGCGTCGGCGCTGCAGTGGGTACATCGGCCGCGCCGGGTGGCCGTCGTGGTACTTCTTTCGGCACCGATTATGCTCATATACTCCCTTATTATGTTGTTGCTCTCACGCGGCCTGGGCGGTCTGGGTTTCATGGGAAGTTTGTTTGCCCAGGCATTTGCCGCGTTCGGCGCGGCAATTCCGTTGGCACCGGGTTATATCGGAACGACTCATGCCCTTGTCCTCTATGCGGCAAAAGCCGTCGGAATGCCGGCCGATTCGGGAAGGGCTCTTGCCATACTATACCATGTAGTTAATTATGTTCCGGTGACCGCGGTCGGTTTGTATTACTTTTTTAGATTGAAGGTGAATTTCAGACGGATTACACGCGCCAAAGAAGAATTGCACGGAAAAGAGGATTAATATGGCCGAGAGCGGTAATGATGTTCAGATGATAAAAGAATTGGGTGATGCGGTACGATCGATTCGCACAGAGTTGCACAAACGTATCGTTGGTCAGGATGAGGTAATCGAGGACCTTCTTGCCTGTTTTCTGGCCGGGGGCCATGCTCTTCTGATTGGAGTACCCGGGCTTGCCAAGACAATGCTTATTCAGAGTCTCGCACGTACGCTCGACCTTGTATTCAACCGAGTGCAGTTCACCCCCGATCTCATGCCGGCCGATATCACGGGATCGGAAATTCTGGTTGAGGATCGAAGTACCGGACATAGAGCATTCGAGTTTGTAAAAGGTCCGATTTTCAGTAATATCGTCCTTGCCGATGAAATCAACCGGACACCACCGAAAACACAATCCGCACTCCTGCAGGCGATGCAGGAACATGAGATTACCTCCTCGGGACATACCTACCCGCTTCCTTCCCCGTTTTGGGTTTTGGCCACCCAGAATCCTATTGAGCAGGAAGGCACTTATCCCTTACCCGAGGCACAGCAGGACCGTTTCATGTTCAGTATACAGGTGATGTATCCGGAGCGGGAAGCCGAAGTCGAGATAGTGAAGAGAACTACCGTGAGAGTTTCGGAAAAGACTGTCGCGGTTTTGACCAAAGAGAAACTGGCGTCGTATCGCGATCTGATCTGGCGCGTCCCCGTCGCGGATTCGGTTATCGAACAGGCCGTGGCGCTGGTACGAAAAACTCGTCCGGGAGATGCTTCCTGTCCTGAAAGCATAGCTCGATTGCTTACCTGGGGCGCGGGACCCCGCGGATCACAATACCTGGTCCTGGCGGCAAAAGCATATGCCGCTCTCGATGGACGCTCGTCGCCGGACTATGAAGATATCAAAAGAGCGGCTCGCCCGGTCTTGCGACATCGCCTCGTTCGTTCTTTCAATGCCGAGGCCGAAGACGTATCCGGCGACGAAATTGTCTCGATGCTTCTTGGGAAGTGACCAATCACGGTCCCAATTTTAGTTAGTTCTTATACAGTGTTCGATGTTCATTTCCGGCAGATACTGAATGCCGTGAGTCGGCTGCGAAAGCCGGGGTCAACTCAGACAAAAGGCACCGGAATCCATACCCACAGTTTAGATACGTAAACAGAGAGGCTCCGCTGCTTTCTCACTCGTAGAGCAAAAACAGTCGGCACACTCCTTGCTCAAATTGTGCTGGAACTTCCAGTGATGGGGTCAATTACCGTTTGCTGCTCAATGCAATTCTTCGTGAGTGATATAGAGGAAATGAATCTACGACTGGAATCAAGAGAAAGGGAAAAACATGGGTAAAAAGACGGGCATCAGGAGAGTGTTGGAAGATCTGACCAAAAAGTTTCTCAAAAACCGGAAAAAGAAAAAGCGGAGACGCCGATAGTTTCGGCAATCTACAGTGGTCTTTATGGCTGCTACAGTCCGCGTCTGTCGGTTACACCTGCGCCTGAACAAGGGCAGGTGCGGCCATGTCCCCCAGATCGGCAGATCAGGCTCCCACCGAAACCGTTTGCTCAAACATTGACTTACCTATGTTAACCCAGGTTTCGCAATCGACTCACGGCATTCTGCGTAAGCCGGCGCGCGATTCATTGTAGAAAAACGCTCAAG
>CAYFVL010000367.1:0-4185 GCA_964346405.1 uncultured Fibrobacterota bacterium | reverse complement strand
GGAACGAAAATCGCCTCGCCTAAATTCACGCCAATTGTCGGACACCACACTAGTGATTCGGCTGAGATGCGGCAAGAACGATCGCCGACCAGGTTGAAAAGATCTAAAAAGGAGCATTCAATGGATAAGTCACCATTACTGATTGGAAGCGACCATGCCGGGTTCGATCTGAAAGAAAAGATCAAACAGGAACTGACCGGCCTCGATATCTCTTTCAAGGATATCGGGGTGCGCGACGGCAAGAAGTCGGTGGATTATCCCATATACGCGGCAAAAATTGCGGGCGCTGTTTCGACAAGGATGTACCCGCAAGGGATTATCGTCGGAGGATCCGGAATAGGAGCTTCGGTTGTCTGCAACCGATTTCCAAAGGTCCGGGCCGCGCTGTGCAACACCATTGAACTCGCGCATCTGGCTCGCGCCCACAACGATGCCAATGTGCTTGTGCTCGGCGGGAGATCAATTCCGATTGAACTGGGTTTGCAGATTGTCCGCGAATGGATTACAACCGACTTCGAAGGGGGACGACATTCCCGTCGGGTGCAGCTTATCGATGACGAAATGCGGCTGCGCATCGCCTTTGGACATCTCAACGAAGTCGATCCCCAGAAGCTCGAATCGGTCAGGATTGAACGCAAAATCATCGAAATGGCGGGAAAAGGCTTTGATGCCGTTAAAAAACTCTTCGGTAACGATCGACGAGACGAAGACAAACAACGCCTTCCAGAATCGTGTCCGACAAAAATCATCTCCGGCGATAGGGAGTATGATGCATTGATGGTGAATCTCTCCTCGGGCGGGGCTCAGTTCAAGGTAGAAGAATCGGTAAAAGTGGATATCCGTGAGTTCACGCTGGACGATGAACTTCGACTGAGTATCAAAACCCCCTACGGTGTGGCTCAGTCCAAAGCGACCGCGAAATGGGCGGATCAAGAGACTCGTACTTTCGGCGTCGAATTCACCGAAGTGTCCGAGGACGCCAGGGATCCGCTGCGATCTTTGATGGATTCTATGCTATAGCACGGCCGAGCGCCCGAAGTGCCCATGCTAATTAGTGCTTGTCCGAAAAGTCCCTAAAACGGACGCTGAGCCTGTCGAAGCGCCCGTTTTAGGCTGAAATCGCCGGTTTGCTTCATCAATCCGAGCGAAAACAGGACTTTTCGGACGGACACTAATTAGTGCCTGTCCAAAAACTCCCTGAAACGGACATTGAGTCCCGATAGCATATCGGGAAAATGCCCGTTTCAGCGTCGAATTAGCCGCTTTCAGGATTGTTGGACGACTCAGATCATATCTTTGTGCCAACTGGCTGCTCGAAGGAAGAAAAATGCAGGGAAACGAACCGGGGTCTCGTTCCATTATGCCTGAAATGGAATGAGCCAATCCCTCCCTATCCAACCTCTCTTTCATTTTCCCTCTGCTCATGTCTTTTGTCCCCCAACAGATTCACAATGTTTTTTATATCTGACATTTTCTGGCCGGTTTTGCCAGATATCGAAACCCGAAAAGATAAATTTCAAATTTTTTATGCCTGGCTGGTATATTTTAGATGGAGAAATCCGCTTGATCCGGATCTGAGTGGGGCTGGGACATATTCACCGCACAACCGCGGCCTGCCGCCCCCGCGGTCATCGATTCCAAAGGCTCCGTTGCTCTCAAAGGACATGGTCGAAAACCAGAACGGCAGGGATAATTCATTTAGCCACAATGACATTGAAACGCAGAGGTGAAACGAGGAATGAGAATGTCGAGTCGTGTTGATTTTTCGCGATCGATGCGCTTGTTGACGGCCGGTTTTGCGCTGATCATCACTTTCGGTGTGCAGGCGACTGAGAATATCGCGTGTATCGGTAACAGCATAACCGAAGCTAACAAGCAAGTATTGGCCTCAGTTGGCGTTCATGTTAACCAAGGGGGGTATCCGGCACACCTTGATACTCTGATGGGATACCGATATACCACCACAAATTACGGAAGGGGCGGTCGTCATGTAGCACGAGCAGAACCGGACGGCAGCTCATACTGGAACACGACTTCGTACCCGAAAGTTCGGCAGGCAAATCATGGTATATACGTCATGATGTTCGGCACCAACGATTCCAAAGAAATAGTGTGGAGTAAATACGGCGCCAATTTCGCCGAGGATTATGCCGCGCTGGCGGAGTCACTCACAGTAAACAACCCGAATGCCATCATGTTCCTTTGCAGACCGCTTCCTATATGGGAAAACGAGCAAGGCTGTCGCGGGGATGTGCTGATCGATTCCATTATCCCGAAAATCGACTCCATAGCCGAAGCGGACGGATACCCACTCATTGACCTGTACACTCCAATGCTGGAAATGCGGGACCATATCCCCGACGGTGTCCATCCCGACGGTGTGGCGACGAAGCGCATGGCCGAAGTGGTTCGAGACGCAATTCTGAAAAATGTCGGGACAAAACAACATTTTTACGGAATGCGCACCCGGAATTTGTCAAATGGCTATGGAGCATACGCCCCGATTTTCTCGACTCGTGAAAGACTTTCTGGAAATAGTGTAAATCCGGTTTACATGCTGAACGGGAAGACGGCCGGCATTTCTGCCGGAGCCGAAGCCCGTTCGGTTATTACGATTCGCCGGCGAGAGGGGAATAGATAACATACGAAACCGTTTTGAAATAACGCATAAACTACCGTTCATTTTTTTACCGGGAAGGCGCTCATGAGATCAAATAGCTTCTTACGTTACTTGCTGCCGCTTTGTGTTGTTTCCTTTTCTCTATCAATGTCGTGTGAAGAAGACGCCGTTGAGCCTGCCACTCAGTACACGATAACCAGTTCGGTTATCCCTGTGGAATCGGGAAAAATCGTATTGCAGCCCCAAAAGGATGTTTACGAAGAAGGTGAACAAGTAGCATTTATTGCACAGCCCAACGACGGGTTTGTTTTTTTACAATGGTCCGGTGATCTCGAGGGTAAAGCCGACACACAGGCGACCGCCGTTTCATCAAATATGTCCGTGACCGCGGAATTCAAGGCACGGTATACCATCGAAACATCCACATCCTTCTCGGATATGCCGGATCTGCGCGCTACGCCGGGAGAGATCATTCTTGAGCCGAGTGGAGGAACTTACGCTGCCGGCGAAGAGGTACAACTGATCGTCGCTCCACGGACGGGATTCCGGTTCGTCGAGTGGAGTGGGGACATCTCGGGAACGGAGGACAGCACTGTCGTGTCGGTTGATTCAGATCTTTCCATTCAGGCCCTGTTTGAAATAGACTGCCCTCAGATAAACTCGAGTACCGAGTGTTACCAGATTCTGTATCCAAACGGCGGGGAAGTTTTCCACGTTGGTGACACGGTAGATGTGCTCGCGTGCTCGAAGAATGAGTTTTGCGATTTCTCCCAAACTGGATTTCTGGTTTCCGTTGATAATGGTATCAACTGGTTTGATGCCGGTGACGGCGAACTAGACGGCACGGTCACCACCTGGGTGGTGCCCGATACTTTGCGGGATGTGTTCAACAGCGCTTCGGTCTATTCGGACCATGTTAAACTTAAAATCGAAAAGTACAATTTTCCGCAGGTATATGATATTACAGACGCGGACTTCACTATAGCGGAATAGTGTGTCGATCCACCATTGGCAAATGCAGGCATATTGTGCCTGCACTCTTTCGTCGGAGAACTATCCTTTTCCCGAGAACTTGTCCACAAACGGGAGACCAATACATTCCACTTGCCTTTTCTTCTCAAGAAAAACCACAGTGGGCCCAAACGAGATTGATTCGCGAGTACCTACAACCACTTCCGACGTTTGAAAAAGATAACCATACCGATTCCGACGAGGGACATCAACCCCAATGCCGCGGGGTATCCCCAAATATAATTCAGCTCCGGCATGTACTTGAAATTCATCCCGTAAATGCCCGCGATGAAGGTAAGTGGAATAAATATCGTCGCAATGATCGTGAGGACCTTCATGATTTCATTCATCCGCGTACTAACGCTCGAAAGGTAGATGTCACGAATTCCGGAGACCATGTCCCGAAACGTCTCCAAAGTCTCCGCAACCTCTACCGTATGATCATATAGGTCTCGTACAAGAAACGCGCGTTTGCTGTTTTACAAACCGGTTCTCCGCTCTAACCCAAGTTTCGCAACCAACTCACGGCATTATGCGTAAGCTGTTGCACGATC
>CAYFVL010000366.1:0-4438 GCA_964346405.1 uncultured Fibrobacterota bacterium | reverse complement strand
CTAAGTCAAGATCGTGCAACAGCTTACGCAGAATGCCGTGAGTTGGTTGCGAAACCTGGGCTAGAAGGGATAAGGATTCTTTAGCTTCAGAACGCCGGTTCCCATGGCGAACCAGAGGTTTCCGTCTTCATCTCGATGCATCTCACGTACCTGGGTGGCGGGAAATCCTATCTTCTGGTTATCGAACACCCACTCAAATCCATTGTACTTGAAAACGCCCTCCGTATACCCGAACCACACCCGGCTCTGCGTATCGACCATTATGCTCGTTATCCCCTCCTGTACCGTCATGAAGGTTCTCCATTCTTTGCCGTCGTAGGCATTTACGTCGGCATCTCCTACCGCGGCCCAGACCGTTTCCTTTCGAGGATCGTACCCGAGAGCTTTCGTATCATTCCAACTGAGTCCACTGTTCATGTCGTGAGTAGTCCAGGTGGTCCCGTCGAACGCACTGATTCCTTTGTCGGTCCCGAACCATACGGTGCCGGATCCGTCCACCACGATATCACGCACATTCTCCCCGGCAAGCCCTTCGGCGATACCGTAGACAGTCCATTTCCCGCCCTTGTATTCGGCTGCTCCCTTTTCCGTGCCCGCCCAAAGGGATGTCGCGGTCGGGACAAGCACATTTACCACGATGTGCGGAAGTCCATTCTCGGTAGTGTAATTCGTGAATCTCTGCCCGTCGTGGACCGCAATTCCGTTGCTGGAGCCGATCCAGACTTTCCCGTCGCCGCCGATACACATCGAATGAACCGCGGACGACGAAATCTCCCCTAGTTTTCTATGCGCCTGTGTTTTGCCGGTCTCCAAGTCGATTACCCCAACTACTGCGGAGGTGGCATACCAGAGGTCGCTACCGTGAGGCGCAAAAGAAACGGCGGGGGATTCAGTGACGAAAGTCTGCCACTCCATTCTGAAATTCCCATACGTCTCCACTGCACCGTCATTTGTCTGAGCATCCTGGGCAGAACCGACGGCGAAACCAGCCAACACGAACAATACGCCCATATTTTTCATGATAGAAACCTCTCCTTTCGGAAAATCAAAAATCCCGCTTCGTGGGATCACGGATCAAAAAATAGAGATTGCGGCTGTGAGGGATTAACTAAATAAATGGCTGAAAGGACGTAAAACCAAACACTACTATATAATGTAATCTTTGCTTCAGCAAACATAATCAATTGTGGCGTCCACCCGTGCTTTCCACCTGCTATTCAGTACGTTCTACCGCCAAATCCGACTGCAGGCGTACTCCCGGCATGGAAACGACTGTGGCCAATCGCGAATAGGTCCAGTAGTTGGCGAGAACCTTTTTTACATATGTGCGTGTTTCCGTGAAACCGATATCCTCGATGAACATATCGAAATCGTCATTTTTGTTCGTCTCGCGCCAGCGCTTCGCATTATGAGGTCCTCCATTGTACCCGGCAATGGCCAAAACGCGATCTCCATTGAACTGATTCAAGAGCTTTCCTATGTAATGTGTACCGTATCGGACATTGAATGGTGCGGAGGTGAGAGAGTCCAACTCAAATTTCTCGCCAAGGTCGCCGGATATTTCTTCACCGGTGTACGGCATTATCTGCATTAGGCCCACGGCTCCCACCGGTGAAAGAATCTGTGGATCAAAAATGCTTTCCTGACGAATAATGGAAACTGTAAGGATTGGATCCACCCCGAATTCCGCGGCGGCGCGCGCGATATCGTCTGCAAAGTGAAACGGGTAAAGCACCGAATAGAGTGCGAGCGGAACACGCTCACGATGACGAAATGGAATACGCCAGGCAAACCGTCGTGCTACCCGGTACGACAATGTCGGATCTCCGCATTTCTGGTACAGTGCGGCAAGGCGATACTGCAAAAGAAGATTCCGGGGATAACAGGTCTCTATCGGTTCCAGGAAATACTCGGCCGACCGGGTATCGCCAATCGATGCCAGCAACCTGCCAATCTCGAAATTCAGAGAATCTCGACTGCTGAGCGGCTCATTGGAGCTTATAGAATCCAGCCATTTCTCGGCGGTAACTACATCGTAGATTGTATCGAGATCAAAGGTAGCTGTCGTATCACCCATTTCCATGAGACGTTCCCGCGCGCGATACGCGTAATAATCGGTCGGATCGTATGAGATAACCTCCCGAAACGTTTTCTTTGCTTCCGCCTCTTTCTCCAGCTCCTTTAGACAAATCCCTTCCCAATAGTTTGCCCCCTGAGTAAGATGCGAATCGGAGTATCGCCGAAAAAAAGAGCGAAACGAAGATCGGGCGTCGGCATGATTGTTCTCTTTTACATACGACAGGGCATACCGGAAAGCCGCGTCGTCGGCGCGAGACCGATTCCGATGTTTCTCATACATCTTTTTGTATAATGACCTGGCTCCGTGGTAATCCCCCGCATCTTCCTTCTGCCAGGCACGATACCAAAGTATATCATGAGTTCTTTTTGTGTTGGGAAACATGGTGACATGCTTATCATACCAGACCCCGGCGTTTCCCGCCTCACCGAGACTTCGATAGCATCTCGCGATTCTGTATACCAGAAGGGAAGTCGCCTTATACTCATCCATGTACTTTTTGTACCATTCAATCGACTTGTGGTAATTACGAAGATTGTAATTCAGTCCGGCTCGGTGATAAATGTAACCTTCGGCACTGATTTTTTCGTCGAAATCCTGCCGATCAAGGGCTCTGTGCAGCCAGTCGCTCGAAGCTGAGTAGTCGGAGCATTTTTCGGTAACAATCGACAACGCGTAGAGCGTCTCGGTACGCAATGTACTGTCGGGCAGATCCGACGAATCCAGCACCGAACACACCGCGCATTGCCTGTTTCGATAGATACTCGTGTCGCAATAGTCGGAAACGACGGCATCGAGAGTATCCCATCGATTGTTCTCGACTAGTTCGGCAACAATTGAGTCCATTGCGATACCGGATTTCACTTCTTCCTCCCCCAGCAGTTCCTCAAGCCAGGCGATCGATCCAAGTTCGTCCCGATATTCCTTTGCAGTTTCGTGCATCTTCCGATACAGGACATATTCATGACGCTGATTCTCGGCATGCTCGGAAGCCGTTCGATATGCCGCCAAAGCATTGGCATACCGCTTCTGCTCAACTTCCGCATCACCGATTCGCTCGTACGCCGAGGGAAGTAATGCCTCGGAATGACGAGCTACGTACCGGAAGTAGAAAACGGCCTTTCCGTAGTTGCGAAGTCCCGTATGGGCGACCCCGAGTTTGAACCAGCGGTTTATCGAATCAGCAGCAGCAGTATCTTCGAGTAACTGTTCAATTGCATCATTGTAGTCTCCCGCACGAATTTCCTCGGTTCCCACCCAATTGAAAGGACGTATTTCGGCCGAAACGGCAGAAAAGATTCCCAGAGCAAGAAAGGCAAGAAGCGGCTTGTTGTTTGTTTTCATCGGTTTCCCGTTGGTATTCAGTGCCCGTCCCGAAAACGGCACCTTCACTGAGCGTATCGTTGCATTGATCCTCCCGCTCGACGGTACGGGACGGGGGTTAGTGTCCGTTTCCAGGGTTTTAGGACAGGTACGATTTCCCGGGACAGTCACATGTAGATCCCGCCGTTTATCCCGATTACCTGTCCGGTAATGTAACCTGCGTCTTCGGACATCAGGAAAGAAACCGCACCGGCCACTTCCTCGGGCTTTCCGAAACGCCGCAACGGTACACCGGCAGCCAGTCGAGTCCGGTCTACGTCTTCAATCATATCCGTCTCAATGAATCCGGGAGTGAGAGCATTCACCAGTACTCCCCGTTTGGCACACTCGAGTGCCAGGGATTTGGCGGCTCCGATAAGCCCCGCCTTGCTGGCGGCATAGTTCACCTGGCCCCGCAGGCCGGATTGGCCGGATGTAGAAGAGATTACGACGATGCGCCCCGTTCGATTGAGGAGCATGTGACGCACAAATGGTTTTGTTACATTATAGAAGCCCGTGAGATTGGTATCGACAACCGAATCCCACTGTTCATCGTTCATGAATACCATCGCTTCATCGTGACGGACACCGGCGGAGAGCACGAGTCCATAGAACGGGTATTTTTCGAGCAGCACCTCCACCGAACTCCGGGTTTCAGTTCTGTCGGAGATATCGAAGCGTGAAAGTTCGGCAGTACCCCCGGCCTCCCGGATGCCTTCGAGCGTTCGCCTGGCCTCCTGTTCGTTCGAGCGGTAGTTCAAAACGACGTGGTACCCTTCGTGCGCCAGACGAATCGACACGGCTCGCCCGATTCCGCGAGATCCCCCGGTGACCAGAACCGCTTTTTTTGACAATGAATCCGACATTTCAGGCCCTTTCATGTCCTCGGCATACTTTGTGCCGACCGCTTCAATGAAAATAACATTTAACCCAGGTTTCGCAGTCGAGAACCGCCGTACCGCGCTGCACTGCGCTGCACTGAGCGATGTCGAAGTGAGC
>CAYFVL010000365.1:0-4452 GCA_964346405.1 uncultured Fibrobacterota bacterium | reverse complement strand
ACCTCCCGGTTCCATGTGTCATGCAGGCCGGCGACCGATTTGTGCTTCGAAGCACTTCACGTGACATGACCACAGGGGGCGGACAGGTCATCGACCCCTTCCCCCTCCACCACCGCCGTCGCCCTTCACACCTGATAGAGACCATTCGTGCCGTTGCCGAAGGTTCTCTGTCCGACCTAATTGCCGCCCAAATACGAAAAAGGCCGTCGGCGGTAAGTGCGGCCGAAATCGCCAACGTACTCAACGTTGCGGAGTCCGAGGTTCGGTCGGCTATCATTTCTAAAGATACCGAAACCATAAAATCGTACAAAGTCGGCGATTCAATGCTTCTGATGACCCCCGAATTAGACAAGGAGTGGAAAAATGCCGTGCTACGCCGGCTCTCCGCCCATCATAGAAGAAACCCTCTGGTGGCGACGGGGCGCAGTGTCGGAGATATTGCGGGAGCGATGGGACGAGCGAATGATCGGGCTACCGAGGGGGCTCTTCAGGGCATCATCGAAACGCTCCGGGAAGACAAAAAGGTGAAATTGGTCGACGGAACCTGGGTCCTTCAGGCTCACGAACCGGCACTCGATGGGAAGATGCGTGATCGTCTCGAAGCAACCGAAGCCCTGTTGCGGTCATACGATATGAAAGCGCCTCTCATGAACGATATTATAAAATGGGCCGGTGAACGGGGTATGGATGAGCGGGAGCTTCGAAGCATACTCCAATATCTCACCGATCATGGTCGGCTTCACGCGATCGAGGGGACCTATGTCCACAGCGCTGTCGCGGTAAACGTGCGCAGACGCCTTCTGGAAGCCTTGGACAAGAATCCCAAAGGACTCACGGTCGCTCAATTCCGGGATCTTATCGGAGGTAATCGAAAAATCTGTCTTTTGTTCTATTCGCTTTTTGATAAGGAGGGGATAACCGAACGCGAGGGAGATGTCCGCAAAATTACCAAAGACGGCCGAAACGTGCTTGAAGAATGGAGAAAAAGCTGAATCGTTTTCTGGATGCAGACCGGTGTTCGGATTGCTCGGCAACCGGGTTTCTAACATGTGATTTTCCGTTTTTCTTGATTATTGCCGTAGTTGCGGCGATTGGGGGGTTATGGTGGATATTCCGAATCCTGGCAGTCGGAGCAGGCGCGCGGGCAAAGATGACCGCATCGTATGTATTCCTGAGCCGCCGCTCGCAGGATCATATCAAAGAGAAGAATGTCTCTCACCCGGTTCACCTGCCCGGGTTCAGGACTTCGATAGACACTGAAAAGAAGACGGTAACTTCCGCATACCTTGGCCTGATCCGCAAAACTGCTCAGCATGTACCGGCATTCGGAGCAGTATTGGGATCGAAACGGTCTCTGGAGCGCCTGGCGTCTCACTCTAAAAATGTGCCCTTGCCTTCTCCATCTATTGAGTTGCCGAATGCAGTCAGTTTTTCCGGAATCGAAAAGAAATTGAACACGGCAATCGATTCTGCATTCGAGGAACCCGACCGATCCCGGCCCAGAAACACAAAAGCGGTTATTGTAGCTCGATCAGGCCGCATACTTGCCCAACGCTACGCCGATCAAATCGATCCACACACTCCTGTTCCGGGATGGTCGATGACCAAGAGCATAATGAACGCACTTTTCGGCATTCTTGCCGCGGAAGATTTTCTGAAACCCGAGGACCCCGCCCCAGTGGCGTTATGGCAAAAGAAATCCGATCCCAGAAGACGCATAACGGTAGAAAACCTGCTTCGGATGAACAGCGGACTGCAATGGGACGAGAAGTTCAGCAAACCACGAAGTGACACCACTGTAATGCTCTTTGACTGCGGGGATGCGGCCGGATATGCCGCACGAAAGCACCTTGCTCATCCCGTGGGAAAAAAATGGTGGTATTCGAGCGGCACGACCAATCTGCTTTCCAGCATCTTACGTACGGTACTGGCTTCCGACCGGGCATACCATAAATTTCCACGCGAAAAACTGTTTGAACTACTCCAGATGAATAGTGCGGTTCTGGAGACTGATCAAACTGGTACGTTTCTGGGGTCCTCGTTCATGTTTGCCTCCTGTCACGACTGGGTTCGATTCGGAACTCTCTATCAACAGGACGGAGTCTATAATAACAGGCGAATTCTGCCGGAGGGCTGGGTACAGTTCTCCACAAGTCCGACCTCCGGGGCGCGTCTCAACAGTTTCGGGGCGCATTTCTGGATCAATGGAGATCCGAATGATCCAACCGGCCCTCGTCCGTTTCCATCACTTCCGACTGATATTCTCTACGCCTGGGGGCATGAAGAACAGTACCTGACAATTGTGCCGTCATACGACGCAACAATCCTGAGAATCGGTGCAACTCCACGACGTGAGTACTGGGATCATGAAACATTCCTGGGACGTATTCTCGAAGCACTCAAATAGTTCTTTCGAAAGTAAGCTGTTTTCACGAACAAAGTTTCAAAAATTGGTAGTTCAGATAGCGCAAGCCGACACATCATCCGGGACCACGACGGCTCCCTTGTACTATTTTTCCCCGACAGGATTGCGACGACTACCCTCGGCGTAATGCACACAAAGCGATCTGCTGAACTTCGGTAAGAAATAACGAATTCGCTCTCGAAGCCGGCTATGGTTTCCGCGACGGCATCGTGTAACCAGAATATGAATAAATCGAAAAACAACCGTCCATCCGGAAAAGATAGCTCGGAAACGCAGAACTATATTCTCATAGGATTTGCATCAATCGGCAAAACGACCTGTGGGAAACTTCTGGCCGAACGGCTGTCGTATTCATTTGTTGATCTCGACGAAGCCATAATACAACGTTTCGAAGCAGAGACGGGACAAAGGCTTACCTGTCGTGCCATCTACGCCGGTGAAGGGGAAGAGCGATTTATCGAACTGGAGCGACGATCTCTTGAACAAACTGTGCGGTCGGGTCCCATGGTTTTGGCAACCGGAGGCGGGGCGCCCTTGCGCCCGGAAAATCGGAAGCTGCTCTCTGGTGCCGGATACATCGTATATCTGAAAGCGAAACCCGAGACGATAGCCAAAAGGATGTCCGCTAAAGGGGCGCCACTCTCCATTGGAGCGGCGGCGGATCTGGAAACCATCAGAGCACACTGCGAAATGCGCAACCGCATTTATGCGTCAATGGCGGACTACATTATCGACAGTGAAGGGTTAACTCCCGAACAGGTCGTCGATAGGATTCTATATCGACCGGCGCCCGGCAGATCCACGGATGCCGACGCGGGAAAGTGAGGATGGAAATGTCAAGCACGTTCGGTACGATTTTCAAAGTGACAACGTTTGGTGAATCTCACTGTAAAGCGGTTGGGGCGGTTGTTGACGGGTGTCCGTCAATGATGTCGCTGACCGAAGAAGATATCCAGCATCAGCTCGACCGACGACGTCCCGGCCAAAATGCATTGTCCACTCCTCGAAACGAAAGCGACCGGGTCACTATACTCTCGGGCGTGGAAAACGGCAAAACCCTGGGAACACCAATCGCTTTGCATGTCGCCAATAAGGACCAGCGTCCCGGAGATTATCGTGAGATGTCCCAAATACCACGTCCGTCGCATGCCGATTTCACCTATCAGATGAAATACGGAATTCGGGCGTCGAGCGGCGGCGGCAGGTCGAGTGCCCGGGAAACGATCGGTCGGGTAGCCGCGGGAGCAATTGCGGAAAAGTTTCTGGGGTCGTTGTTTGGGATTGAAATCGTTGCCTGGGTACAGAGTGTCGGCGAAATAGAGGCCGGAGCGCCGGATTACCAATCTGTATCGCGCATGCTCGTGGACAAGACTCCGGTACGCTGCCCCAATCCGGAGGCGGCCGAGAAAATGACTCGGCTTATCGAAAAACTTCGTGACGAATCCGACTCGATCGGCGGAGTCGTATCCTGCGTATGTCGGAATGTCCCGGCCGGCTGGGGAGAGCCGGTTTTTGACAAGATCGAAGCAAAGCTTGGGCAGGCGATGCTCTCGCTTCCCGCCACTAAGGGGTTCGAAATCGGGTCGGGATTCCGAGGTGCCGGCATGCGGGGTTCGGAACATAATGATCCGTTTGTGGACAAAAAGGGCCGTTTGGGCACCCGCACCAATAACAGCGGCGGTGTTCAGGGCGGGATCACCAATGGAGAAGATCTTCTCTTCCGTATTGCATTCAAGCCACCCGCGACAATCGGGAAAGAGCAGCAAACCACGGATTTTGATGGGAAACATGCAAAGCTCCAGGCTTCGGGGCGACACGATCCATGCGTTGTGGCGCGCGCCGTCCCGATCGTCGAAAGCATGACGGCACTCGTGCTCGCGGATGCGGCGCTCCGGCAGATGAGTCGCGGTTTTTTCTTCTCGTAAACAAAGAGCCACTCAGCACAATGAGGCATTTAACTTGAGTAATCGTTAACCCAAGTTAAATGCCTCATTGTGCTGAGTGGCTCTTTGTTTACGAGAAGAAAA
>CAYFVL010000364.1:0-4494 GCA_964346405.1 uncultured Fibrobacterota bacterium | reverse complement strand
CTGCTCGTTCTCGGCTGCGAAACTTGGGCTAAACCTCAGGTCGCCGGGTTCGGGACGGTGTCTCTCGAGTGCGAAGCCCGGGTCGTCGAGCAAAAGAACCGGCAGTCTCTCTGAATTGGAACGGATGCATCAATACATGTGTAACGATTCTCGATCTTCGAATGACTCCAATCCGGATGAAACATCCGACAGGCTTGAACGGACGCTGATGGATATCGACACTCAGGAGTTCCTGAAAGGGCATACTCTTGAGGAGATCGAATCCGGACATTCCAGTGACACCGATGTCTCTCGGCAACGAAAAGCGATTCCCACGAGAATTGAAGGCCTCATTTTCGAACCCGGCATACAATATAAGCGACTCCCTTCGGGAACATCTGTTTCGTCGGTTTCGCTGGACATGCTTGCATATCTCTCCGATGTGAAAAAAGGGGCTCGAATTGCATTTCAGGATCGCGGTCGGGCGGGGATATTTCGTGAAGGTGAAAATGTAACGAAAACAGAAGATGAAAACGGTATCTGGTTTATCGCCGACACTTCGGGAAAAGTGGTAATCGAAAAAGATCGTCTGAGCATCATCTCGACCACGAGAGACCGTAGCATTTCGATACGTGTGAGTTCCGACGGTATGACTGCCGCTATGGATTGCAGTCCGGCAAGAGGCGAGGGGAGTCCCCTGACGCTCGAATCGGTATACCAGCATCTGGAAGCAGCGGGAGTTGTCGCGGGGAGGCTACACAAGCGGATCGAGGAGACCGTTAAGCACTCGAATGCCGCCCTTGTGGATGCGAAAGATGTGGAGATCGCCCAAGGAACTCCGCCGTCCCACGGCAAGGACGGCAGGGTTGAGTGCGCATTTGAGGGCGGCGATGGTGAACGTACAGTCAGAATCCTTCCCGATGGGCGAATCGATTACAAGGGATCGGCTTCGATTCCCATGGCAACGGCCGGAGAACTGCTCGCCGAAATAGTAGCCCCAACGGAAGGGGCGCCGGGATTGAACGTATTCGGTAAACCTGTATCACAGAATCCGGGTAAAACGGTCAGTCTTATACCAGACAAAGGGGTCAAAGCCGGCGAGGACGGGACTCGTTTCTTCGCCGAAATAGACGGATGCGTATTGCTGAATCCGCCAATTATATCAGTCGTCGAGGTTTATACGGTCAATGGGGACGTCGATTACTCCACCGGGTCAATTGATTTTGATGGAAGTGTCGTGATCAACGGCGCCGTGCGCGAAGGGTTCGAGGTTCGGGCAAGCGGCGACATAACCGTGCGCGATTCCGTGGAATCCGCCAGGCTCGAAGCGGGACGGGACGTTTTGATTCTGAAAGGAATTCAGGGACACGGGAAAGGACTCATATCGGCGGGCGGGAGTATTGAATGCGATTTTGCACAGAATGCACGACTTGAGGCGCATGACAGCGTAATTGTAAACGATTTTTCCGTGAACAGTTACATCTCCTGTAATCACCTGGAGGCATTACGCGGGCATGGCTTGATTGTGGGGGGTGAAGTATATGCTCGACGGATCATTGACGCCGTCGTCATCGGGTCACCAGCCGGCACCGCGACCTCTGTTTCGGTCGGTACCGACTATCTGATTCGGAAAAGTATCGTGGAGCTGGATGAAGTGATCACATTTTGCGAAATGAATATCAAGAAAATCGACATGGCATTGCGTCCTGTTCTGGAAAAAATGAAAAAGAATCCGGGTGATGCCGGTATAGGAAAGGAAGTGATCAACAGGACATTCGAAAAGCGCGAAGAGCTGGTACACAAAAGGGAACTGCTCCATGCGAAACGGGAACATCTGTCCGAATCTCTTCTGGTTGAAGGGCCCTGTTTTATCCGAACTCGTCGTACCTGTCACACAGATGTCCGGTTGCGTATACGTAACGCCCGGTTGTGTCTGAAGGCCGACCGGGAAAATGTCCGCTTTTATGAGGACCCCGAGACAAACGAGTTAAAAACGGCGCCGTATTGATGTATTTCGCCCGTGGAACTCGACCTCACCCGCTCGGACCTTCTCCTTACGCCTGCTTTCGAACAAAACGCAGATTAGTTCGAGAATCCTTGTAAGTCATTGATTTTTCGTCGGTCTTTCGAGTGCAAATGCCCGTAAGGTATTGTCAGTAAAGCAATTCCGCAGGCCCGACCCGATTCCCCGCCAGGTCGTCACAAATTCTTGCCCACATAGTAATTTTCATCGGTAGGCAAATTCTCGCAAAACTACCAATCCGACCGGGAGGCACGCATGCGGTTTATCGATTTGGCAGTACTTCGCAGGTCCGTGAGAAACTATAAGGCCGACACAGTCGAACAAAAAAAGCTGGATCTTATTCTGGATGCCGGGCGAGTTGCTCCTTCGGCGTGTAATATCCAACCCTTGAAGTTCATTCTTCTGGTCGGCGAGGAAGTCTGGCGGCTTGAAAGCGTGTACGGTCGTGACTGGTTTCTGAATGCACCGGCGGTTATCGTGGTGTGTTGCGACCAAACCCGGGCGTGGAAGCGAAGCGACGGCAAATCGTATGGAGATGTGGATGCGGCCATTGCCATGGATCACATGATTCTGCAGGCGACCGAATTGGGGCTGGGAACGTGTTGGATCGGGGCGTTCGACGAATTCGAACTTCGCAAGGCACTCGAACTCCCGGACCATGTCGAACCGGTGGTGATGACCCCGCTGGGCTACCCGGTCGAACTTCCGGATATTCGTGTCAAAAAGGGGCTGGATGAGCTGGTATGCCGTGGTCGGTATTGCCGATAGCAGGGCCACGAACGGATTCGCTTTAGATTTTCTTTTGCCTGGGTGGATGATCCTGCTCCCGTCCAGCGGGACGGGGACGAAGCCCGATTCTCGATCTTTAGAACATCAGGCCCGAAGGGCCTGCCGGGGGGAATGATGGCGGTAAAACGTCTGCCGGTATCCGAAGAACGGATGCTTGAGTTGGCGAAAACATATGAGACGCCTTTTCATCTGTATGATGAAAAGGCGATCCGGGAAAACATCCGGAAACTCAGGCGAGCTTTTTCCTGGGCGCCGGAATTCCGTGAGTATTTCGCGGTGAAAGCGGCGCCGAATCCGTTTCTTATGAAAATTCTGAAAGAAGAAGGCGCGGGGTCCGACTGCAGTTCCTTGGCCGAGCTTGAGCTGTCGCAACGGGTCGGTGTGACCGGCGAAGATATCATGTTCACCTCAAACGATACGCTGGCCGTGGAATACAAGAGAGCACGTGAGCTGGGTGCCGTTATCAATCTGGATGATATTTCTCACCTTGATTTCCTCCAGGAGAGTGTCGGACTGCCCGAATTGCTCTGTTTTCGGTACAATCCCGGCCCTCTGAAAGGTGGTAACGCCATCATCGGACATCCAGAGGAGGCGAAGTACGGATGTACGCGTGAACAACTGTTCGAAGGGTATCGGGCGGCGGCCCTGAAGGGGGTGAAGCGGTTCGGATTGCATACGATGGTGGCTTCCAACGAACTGGATCCTCTCTATTTCGTTGAAACGGCCGATCTTCTCTTTGAACTGGTGGCGGCACTCTCAAAAGAACTCGGGATACGCTTCGAATTCATAAATATCGGCGGTGGAATAGGAATTCCGTATCACCCGGACCAGGAACCGGTAGATCTCGACGTGGTCTCGAAGGGTATACGGGAACGCTACGATGCGGTGATTCGTGCCGCTGGGCTTCATCCGCTGAAATTGTATGCCGAATTCGGTCGAATGATTACGGGTCCGTACGGATGGTTGGTCACAAAAGTTCTTCACCTCAAGGATACCTATAAAAAGTTCGTCGGTCTTGATGCCTGCATGGCCGATCTGATGCGTCCCGCGCTGTACGGCGCTTACCATCACATATCCGTGGTCGGGAAAGAAAAGCTTCCCCGGGATCGGAAATACGATGTGACTGGATCTCTCTGCGAGAACAACGACAAGTTCGCAATCGACCGTCGGTTACCCACAATTGAGATCGGCGATGTCCTGGTAATTCACGATTCCGGGGCGCACGGCCATGCCATGGGGTTCAACTACAACGGAAAGTTGCGTTCGGCCGAGTATCTTCTGCGGGAAAACGGTGAAATCGTAAAGATCCGCCGTGCCGAAACCATCGAAGACTACTTCGCCACCCTCGATTTCGGAAAACTGGAGAAATTTTAACCCAAGAAGGAGTAACGCAGCCGGGGCATTCGAGCGTCGGGAAGCGGGGCTCGACCAATTCCCTTTATCACAAGAGGTTACGCGGATTAGCTCGATGGTTATGCGCCGGCGGGGACGGAAAAATGCCTGCCGAAGTATTCGAAATGATTCGGGTTCGCTTGCCTCAGTCGAGACAAAAGTATATGATTGAGACCGGGTCCCCTGTTGATTAAGGGGGCGACTCATCCCGGAATTTTCGGGCTAGCCAGCCCAAGTTTCGCAGCCGAGAACGAGCTGTATGCGTAAGATGTTGTGCGAGATTGACTTAGAAAAAGCGCAGGGGTATCCGG
>CAYFVL010000363.1:0-4598 GCA_964346405.1 uncultured Fibrobacterota bacterium | reverse complement strand
CTAGGATTCGGAAGAACCGGAAACGATTTCCTCGAGAAATTCAAGGGTTTTCCTTACGTTGTGATCGTTTCGGCTCTCGGTAGTATGGAGGATGCGGCAACAGCCATGATATCCGGGGCACAAGGGGTATTCGATAAAGACCCCGAATCACTCGAGCGGATGTTTGAGACCGTGTGTAAGGTCGCGACCGCCGGTTTTGTACTTAGAGGAAAAGGCTCCGACTACCTTTCGACCTTTCTTCTTCTGGCCAATCCGGCTATCCAGACCCCCCAGGACTGGGGGGCCGCCGCGGGAATTGGTCCTCGCCAACTGGAGAAGATCTGCAAGCTCTACGCTTGCCTTTCACTGAAACGACTTATCAAGTTGTTTCATTCCGTTCTGCTACTCCTTCTCACCGATAGCGACCTGCAGCCATATATGAACTCCGGTTCGGTTTCCCGTAAGTACTCAAAGAGGATTGAACTACTTGCCGAATCATTGGCATATGTCGGGATGCATTTCGACGAGTTCCCACAGATGAGTGTAACATGATTTCAGCCCGACTTCGACAGCCGAAAGCGTGCAACAGCTTACGCTGAGTCGATTGTCGAAATCGGGCCAGGCTTTTATCTTTTGAGGTCCGTCCCCCGCCGGCGCGCCGGCGCGCCGTCGGAGCAGATGTCGGAAAATGGGGACGGAGCTTCGGTCATTCGCTCAAACGATCGACGTACACTGCACGAGCGATCGCAGGTTCGTCCCCAACCGGGGGCCGATGCCGAAAAGGGTATCGAGCGATCGAGTTCTTATTGCGGGATTACGGCACCGTCCCCAATGTCATAGCTCTGAAGGGCGTATTCGGTATCGAATCGACCTCCTCGGTCTACCAGGGCGACAATCCCCACTCCCTCCGCGAAGTAGATCTCATCAAACCCATGCAGTATTGGATCGGTGTACGAGCATTTCACTACATCGTCGTATGTCACGTTTCCGACAGTGACCGCGGGGTAATAGATGTATGATACGGAACACCCGCCGGAGGAGAACGCACCGTTTTTGCTCCGAATTGGGGATTTCAGAAAAAGCGAGTAATCCCCCTGAAGCGCCGAACTGAATTCGACTCCCGATGGACCCTGCAAGAACCAGTCATGCGTCGTATCCATATTCTCCTCACTGAAGACCACCTTATAATAGGTATACTCCTCATCGGTAATGGCATCGACCACCCGAATATCCAGCAGATTCCCATTATCGGCATAATACCGCCAGTAGCCTCCTTCATGATCGCAGGGAAATAAACGGGTCAGCGGTCCGATGCTCGTGGGATTACCCGGATTCGTCCCTGTGCCCGTATCCGACGGAGTCGAGGGGCCGGTGGGCGAGTTTTCGCCGGCGTCGTAGTACATTGCGCACCCTCCCGTAAGCATTGCGGCGCAAAGCATAGTCCCGGAAATCAGTTTTTTGACAATTCGTATCTCCATGGTGTTCCTCCTGGTGTATCGTTATCGTGAACCGTTTCTTTGGCATCACCCATTCTGCGCATTACACTCTCAATATAAGTGCAATGGCCGATTCTATCCATGTTTCGGTGAAGATTGTGATGCCTGATGGGCATCACTTGGCATCAGTATCCACGGCATTTTATCCGTCATTGTGGTATATTGAGGTATGGAGGAATAGATGATTGAGTCGAACCGTAGCGTGTATGAATTTCTCGACTATCGAGCTTTTCTTCGGGCGTTTGTCGAGAGCAGACGCGTCGAAAAACCGAATTATTCGATTCGGTCGATTGCCTATCGACTTGAATGTGATCCGGGATTCTTCAATCGAATACTGAACGGTAAGCGTAATCTTTCGCAGGCGCATGCATTGCGGTTGAGCGAAATTTTGAAACTCACGAAAAAAGAGCAGCGCTACTTTGTACAACTGGTGCAATTTTGTCAGGCCAAAACGCAGGCTGAAAAGGATCGGCTATTCGCCGAACTCGAGATGATGCGGGATATGAAAGTGGCCCGGGTGACTACTCGTCAGTACGAGATTTACTCTCACTGGTATTATATCGTGCTCAGAGAACTGCTTAATGTGATCCCGACCGACGATGCCCGAATCGATTATCAACAGCTTGCCGGATTTCTCGAACCCCCGGTTAAGCCCGCGGAAGTAAAAAACGCGCTTCAGATTCTGGAGAGATCGGGGGTTGTAGAATGTGAAGAATCGGGAGCGGTTCGACTGAAAGACAAATTCATAAGTTCGGGTGAGAACATACCGCAAGTGGTTGTCGACAGAATTCTTACGGAGTTCACCGAACGCGCTCGCGAAGCAATTGACCGATTTCCCAGAAAAGAGCGACACCTCTCAACGCTGACATTCAGCGTATCGCAAACAGGATATGAGAAGATCAAGAGTAAAATAGCCGATTATCGCAGGGAGATTCTCACAATGGTAGACAATGAAACCGATCGGGCGGAACGCGTTTATCATATGAATTTCCATTTATTCCCAGTCACGACGGCCATAGAGGACGGCAAAGGAACCGAGGGATGAATAATATGAACCACGTCAGGAACGCGACAATTCAGGGTAGCTCCGGAAGAAAAAAGGCATCTCCGGCCATGGTGTGTTTGTCGATCCTCTTTTCCATTATGGTTTGGTTATGGCCGGCTGGTTGTTCACCGACACAGCAGGCATCGGGCGGGGGATCGGGCTCCGAAATTGTAGGGGTCGCTCAGTATCCCGACTCGACAAACGGAGGGGCTAAACAGAGGGTTTCTCCCGTGCCGTTCCCGGTGGTTGGGGCTCCTGTTTTCGTATTCCCAAAAACCTCGGTTCCCGATACGGGGTGGTTTGAGAGACCACCGAGTCCGAAGGTCGTCACCGATGAAGACGGAAGTTTCAGGGTACTCGATATTCCGCGAGGAGAACTGTACCTGGAAATCAGTGACGGCATCGGGAATAGCAGGATCAGAAAAGTGGAGAACTTTGTAGATTCACAGGTGATTGACATCGGTGTAGTAGATCTTCGGGAGAGCGGCGGTGCGAATGTGACAATCAAATCGCTTCTTCCAAGCACTCCGGTGTACTATATCGGAGTCAAGGGAACCCGTTTTATCCTCCGACGATCGGACGCCGATCTGGACCTGAGATTCGACCGTCTGCCCAGTGGCGAACCACTGACACTGAACATCAGGGTTGTTTCTCCCGTGCGGTTCAGTACAGACCTCCAGCCGTTCCGACTGTCACCAAACGAGGTATTTACAATGCCCAAGGTTGAAATAACGGAATCGGGTATTAATATCAGGTAAGCCCGGGACAGTCCACAGTAACGTTTGAGACCCGCCGGGGAGGGCAAAGGCGCAATTTACGGGAAAGGCTTCCCCGACCGTCGTCGAATGTAGATCTCATCGACGGCGGCGCGATCGGAGAGCGAGAGCAGGTACATGACCGATTGCGCTACATCGTCGGGATGCATTAGCAAGGAGCGATCCAGATCGGGTCGAGCATCACCGACCAGGGTGGTATCCACACCGCCGGGGAGAATGGCCGATACGCGTATCCCGTGTTCGGCCACTTCATTGGCAAGCGATTTTGTGATCCCCATGATCCCGTGCTTGGAGGCGGTATACGCGGACTGATTCGGATAGCCCTTGAATCCGACAACACTTGATATGTTTATGACATAGCCGCGTTTCTTCGGGATCATTCGCGTGACCGCCTCACGGCAACATAGAAATGTTCCCCGGAGATTAACTGCCATAATCTTGTCGAAATCTTCGGCGCCGAATTCAACCAGGGGTCCGAAAATACCAATCCCAGCGTTGTTGACGAGAATATCGACCGAATTACCGATCGATTGCGCCTTCTCGAATAGCGTGGACACATCGGTTTCGACAGACACGTCGGCAGGAACAGGCGTGGCCCGTCCTCCCCGTCCCCGGATCTCACTTACTACCGCGTCAAGTTCATTCTCCGATCGAGCCGAGGCAACGACGTGAGCGCCGGCCTCGGCAAGCGCGAGACAAATACTTCTGCCGATTCCGCGTCCGGCCCCGGTGACCACCGCGGTACGGTCTTGCGGCAAAGCCATCAAATTGTTTTTGTCCTCAAATCGGGTGAATACATCGGGAGCTTACTTTTTACCTCGCGTGGAAAGGCCGAACGGCGCGTATGCGGGACAAAACCCGACCAGGCCGGTAATGAGAAAGATCGCGGCAAAGATGCCGAGAACAAACGCGGTTACTCCGGAAATGATTCGAGCGAAATACAGAACCCCTACCACCAGAGCGAGCACCACGCGCATAACCCGATCCACCATTCCCATGTTTTTTGTCATTTTTTCCCCCTTAGAGTTACAGCGGTCCATTGTGGTTACAGATTACAGCTTAACCCAGGTTTCGCAATCGACTCACGGCATTCTGCGTAAGCCGGCGCGCGATTCGTTGTAGAAAAATGCTCAAGGTATCTCCCCGGATACCCCTGCGCTTTTTTTAAGTCAATCTCGCACAACATCTTACGCATACTGCTCTATCCCACGGCTCCGCTCGGCACGGCGGTTCTCGACTGCGAAACCTGGGTTAATTAGTGCTTGTCCGAAAAGTCCCTAAAACGGACGCTGAGCCTGTCGA
>CAYFVL010000362.1:0-4656 GCA_964346405.1 uncultured Fibrobacterota bacterium | reverse complement strand
GCTCACTTCGACACCGCTCAGTGCAGCGCGGCACGGCGTTTCTCGACTGCGAAACCTGGGCCAGGCACATGCTCTCTATATGGTATCCTCTGCTCGGAGAATTGTAAAGATCAAAGCATGGGAAGGGGGAACAGAAAGCAGAATGCCGCGAATCGGCTGCGAAACTTGGGCTAGCTTCGCGGATTTGCGGTTCTCTTGGGGGAAACGTCCACGGAATCCGACACAACTCCGTCCCATGTCCCGCGGAGGATATGGTTGCGTTTTTCGGCTTGGGCAGCTTGTTTCATCTTGTAGGCTGCATCACGAATGATACCATAGAGCACCCCACAACCGTCGTCTTCTCTCTGTAGATCTCCTTTATCCGCCAGAAACAGAAGCTTACCCGCGAGATCCATCGCTCGAAGAATGTTGTTGTTGCACGCTCTCACAGGAACGTTCCTTTCTCCGGAACCCGGACCAGGTCAAGATTTTGCAGCCGACTCACGGTCCGTCACGTCCCGCCCGTCGGGAGGATGGACGAAGTCTGTTATTCATCAGCAACTGCGAAAATCGTACAGGGAAAAACGGCGCAAAGCCAAACACCCGACTACGCCGTTAAGCCTTCCTCATGCAGCAACTGTGCCGGCAAAGAAATCACGCTACGGTGTCGGCAGGAAACGGCTGAGAGAGAAAAACATCGTACAACAATACATCTGTGTATCGAACTCGAAACCGTACTTCCAGGCGGAAGGACACATGGTCAGACTCGAGCGGCAGGATCCGGGAATGATCCCGTTTTCTGAGGAGAATTCGTGCGTTTTCGGCCGTGTCTTCGTGACTTTGCATGGTCGCCCGATTTCTTCATCAAAGAGAGCATGCTCTGCTTGAGATAGGGAATTGCATGCGGATCCACGCTGAAGTTTCGCAGACCCATACGCAGCAGAGCTTCGGTATGATCGGAATCGGACGCCAGTTCACCGCACAGAACGCACTCTTTTCCGACGGCGGCACATCGATGAATGACCGGCTTCAAAAACGGCATAATCAGCCGGACGCCCTGCTGGTAGTAATGAAACATGTCGGCGTGTTCTCTGTCGGCCGCCATCGTGTATTGCACCAGATCATTCGTGCCTAAGCTGACAAAGTCGGAATTCTTGATGATCTCTTCATGAGTCAGCAATGCCGCGGGGGTTTCGATCATTGCCCCCAGAGGTATACGATTTGAAACCGAAAGATTTATGCCGCGAAGGTTCTCCGTTTCTTCTTCAATAACGGCTCGGGTCCGTAAAACATCGTCGACCGTCGTCACCATTGGGATGAGTATTCGCACCGCAAAACCGGAACTCAATCGCAAGACGGCACGAATCTGCGCTCGTAGAACTTCCGGATGCTTGAACAACAGATGTATCCCCCGAAGTCCCAAAGGTGAGGCATTTTCGTCCGTCGACGGAAGATATGAGATACTCTTGTCACCACCGGCATCCAACAAACGTATGGTAAGATCACACGTTCTCATTGGGATCAGAGCATGATTCAGGGCCGAATAAAGCTCATCTTCGGTTGGTGGTTCGGAAACGGACATGTAGGTTGTTTCGAGCCGAAAAAGACCCACCCCTTCGGCACCCAGCTTGCGGCCCAGCTTGACGTCGGCGGGAGAAAATGTATTCGCCAGAACATGTACCCGCTCGTCGTTGAACCAGACCCGTGCCTTCCTGGTCTTGGAAACCATTATTTGGAACGATTCTTCTCTTCGCTTTTTCTCCCGACGGGCTCTCTCCAGCTCGGAACTCGGAGGGAACAGTACCACCCGTCCTTTGTCACCATCGACAATGATCGGAGTTCCGTCGGGAATTCGCATCAGAGCTGTGCTAACATTGGACACGAACGGCACCGAGTATTCTCGCGCAAGAATGGCGGCATGAGCATTTGTGCTCCCCTCCTCGGATACAATGCCGGCTACACTCTTCCGGTTCAGATGAACTATATCTGAAGGAAGGATTCTCCGCGACATTATCACCAGCGGATCCTCCCGGCCGTGAATGCGAGGCATCCCCTTGCCGGCAAGACATCGGTACAGAAGACGTGCCAGGTCACGTATATCGTCTATGCGTTCCAGAAGAAGCTTGCTGCCGCTGCTTCGAAGGGAATCCTCCAGGCGACCGAATGCATCCCGTACGGCAGCTTCCGAACTAATCTTTCGGCTGCGTATGCTCTCCTCGATATCACGAATGAGGCCCTCGTCCTGAAGGGTCATCACGTGAGAGCCGAATATGTCCGACTGACTCCGGTCAAGCTGAGTTTTCACACGCTGCTCGAGTACCCCGGTTCGACGCAAAGCTTCTTTCAATGCCCGACGAAACCGTCGTATCTCGCCCGATACCTCGGGTTCCGATATATGCTCCGATTGTACTTGCCGAGTAAGCGTGTCCCGGTATCGACGCACAACACCGACCGCAAGGCCCGGAGACAGAGGGATGCCTCTGAGTATAACCCGTCGAGTTTTGGAGGATCGGGACTTTTGTTTTTTCTTTGAAGTGGTAATTTTACCGTTCTGCGAGGAATTGACCATTCTTATAATATGATGCCTGGGGGCGGAAAAAACAAATTTCCACTGAAAAATGGCTCTTCATTACAGGGTTCGCATCCATTAACCCAAGTTTCGCGGCCGAGAACGCAGAATGCGGTGAGTTGATTGCGAAACTTGGGCCAATTACGGGCAACTATTGGCCGTATTCAGGTGATATCCGCAAAATTGTGCCCATAGGGGTGGCCTCAATCCGTGGGGCACGTTCGATAGACGACTGAACCCGCCTTCCCATGATCGAGTAAACCTCCGCGGAGCCGGGAGACTTTCCGCGATTGGATATCCTCAGTGACGGACAGTGACGGGCAGCAGTCATCGGGTTCTTGTCGAACACAATGGTTACGGCACGAGCATCATCCCCGGGTATCGTCCCCAGATCGATTGTAATGGTCCCGTTTGTCGCGGTAAACTCGTCTTCCCGGACCAAAGCCAATCCTTGAGATTCGAAATTTTCAACTCGCACTTTTGCCGTTCCCTCGGCGGGACCGATGGACAGAGTAACCGAGGTATCAAGCCCGGCATCGTTTCCAAGCAGCATGTACAATTTTTTCTCTTCCTCGTCATACGAAGATAACGCAATGACATTCTGCAGCTTTGCCGTCTTTCCAATGGCGAGGTCCAGTCGCCGTCCGGTCATTTGGCTGTAATACCAATATACCCAGTACACCGGTTTAAGGACGTCCTGTTGTGTAGACAGCCCGGAATTCGCTCCCATATTCCAGTAGCTGGATTTGC
Source organism: uncultured Fibrobacterota bacterium (assembly GCA_964346405.1). Classification (GTDB taxonomy): domain Bacteria; phylum Fibrobacterota; class Chitinivibrionia; order Chitinivibrionales; family CAYFVL01; genus CAYFVL01. The sequence goes on along the minus strand of CAYFVL010000362.1, from coordinate 1,358 downwards.
AGGCGAATTCACAATTCCAGGCAGTCTCAAACGCGGCAAAAAAACGAACGTGCCGAGCATTTTCGTCAACAAAGTAGGGGTACTCTCCAACGGAAATGCCTTTGATACCCATTTCGGGAGCGGCATTGGCATACGCCTTTGCCAGGCCGGATATGGAAACAACGTCGTTGGGTTCCCAAGGGGGGTGCACATTGACATAATCCACCTTCATGTCCCAGGCTCTCATCGAATCTAGGAACTGACGCACATGGTTGAACCACTGCTCGTCTTTGGGGTCGGTGGTAATGCACGGTGCGGAGATGAGACATTCGGGATCTGCTTCTCTGGCCCCACGCATCACTTTTGCCGCATGCGAGATAAAACTCTCCCACGTGGTATCTTTGAGCCAATTGTTCGCCCCGCCCCAATCCGGCCAGGTACGATTCGGTTCAGTCCATAGCACATAGTGCTCAACCCCGTTGGTCTTGCCGTCAGAGACTATATCGTAAGCTCCGGCTGAATCTTCCTGAGAAAGTGAAGGAATTAGTTCGTACCCGAACTCACGGATTTCATCGGCATTCCCGGGATTCGCCTTGTAGTAGGTTACATACCCCGGGTTGAGATCTTGAAGTCTTTCATTCGTTCGGTGGACTTCAGAGGGACCGTAGAAATCGATAATGTTTTTAATGGGTTCGTCACCCGAGGTAATATCTATATCCAGGGTGACTTCACCGCAAATCGCTACTGCAACAAGCAAGAGCGATTCCAATGTTCTAATCAGCACTTTTGCACTCCTTCCGGTATCTGTATCCTTCGGCAGCTTACGCATAATGCTCTGCCCCTCGGCTCCGGTCGGGACACCGCCCCTCGGCTCCGCTCGGGACACCGCCCCTCGGCATTTCGGCTCCGCTCACTTCGGCTCCGCAGTGCACCGCAGTGCAGCGCAATGCATCCCAATGCATCGCTCCGCTCACTTCGACACCGCTCAGTGCAGCGCGGTACGGCGTCTCTCGACCGCGAAACCTCGGTCATGTTAATATAACCAATTCCTCCAGAATCCTCAATAATAGTATTTAGTGCCTGTCCGAAAACCCCATTCAGCGCCTCAACCGGCAGCGATTGCGCCCGGCTTCGTTGTCCCAAATCGCCGTATCTTGGTGGATAGGCCTCTTTGCGACGCCTCGCCAGTCACATTCTCGCTTAACCGAGCCACTAAAGCGGGTTTCCGGACAGGCACTGGTTATCTCGGCGCCCTCCAACTGCTCAAGTATCCGCTTCTCAACGCATTGATGTATTTTCATGGGTTTTCCGGAATGAAATCTAGCCCAGGTTTCGCAGTCGAGAACGAGCAGTATGCGTAAGATGTTGTGCGAGATTGA
>CAYFVL010000361.1:2691-4757 GCA_964346405.1 uncultured Fibrobacterota bacterium | reverse complement strand
AACGAATCGCGCGCCGGCTTACGCAGAATGCCGTGAGTCGATTGCGAAACTTGGGCTAGTTTACGAGTCGACAGCGGTGTACAGCTATAATGGAAGCACGTTCCAACCCGGGTTTCGCAACCAACTACGGCATTCTGCTCGTTCCCGGCTGCGAAACTTGGGCTAAGGCGCTTGTGAAGATTTATGAAAAAAACGGCACGTCTCACCGAAGGACCGGTATGGCGAACCATACTGGGGATGACCGGTCCAATGACGGTGGGTATGGTAGGAATGGTGGCGTTCAATCTGATCGACACTTTTTTTATCGGAAAGCTGGGTACCGAACCGCTTGCGGCAATGGGGTACAGCCTGTCAGTCGTCATGTTCCAGGGCGCCATTTCAATGGGACTTGGGGTCGGCGCCTCCGCGCTCATTTCCCGGGCAATCGGCAGAGGAGATCATCCACTTGTTCAACGTTTGACCGTTGACGCCCTGGTGCTCTCGGTCGTGTTGGTTTTACTACTCGTTTCGATTGGAATTGTCACAATCGATCCGGTTTTCAGTTTTCTTGGGGCTCGAGGAAATACCCTTGTGCTGGTGCGTCAGTACATGTTCATCTGGTATATCGGTGTCCCCTTCGTAGTGATTCCTATGGTGGGAAATAACGCCATTCGAGCAACGGGGAACACGGTCATTCCGAGCACTATCATGGTGGTAGCCATAATTGTGAACACCATTCTTGATCCTCTGTTGATCTTCGGTATCGGACCGTTCCCTCGACTCGAGCTGCGCGGCGCCGCAATCGCAACGGTATGTGCCCGGGCCGTTACAATGGTAGCTTCCCTGCTGTTTCTTCGGTATCGTTTCGACATGCTCACCAGCCGTCTTCCATCGGGTAAGGCATTGATCGAGTCATGGAAGAGGATTCTCCATATAGCGGGACCCGCCGGTTTCACTCAATTGCTTATTCCGGTCTCCCTTTTTGCGGTCACCATGTTCATTGCGCGGTACGGAGAGCATGCGGTGGCGGGTTTCGGGATTGGAAGCCGGGTAGAAATGTTTGTTCTATCCCCCTTAATGGCCCTCGGTGCGGTTATGATTCCATACGTAGGCCAAAACGCCGGGGCCGACCGAATCGACCGCATCCTGAAGGGCATTCGGTTCGGATTCGCCGGTTCGCTCGTCTGGGGCGGATTTGTATTTCTGGTAATGATATCCCTGGGACGGCAGATCGCCTCTCGGTTCAGCCAAACGCCCGAAGTGATATCGGTGGCACACAACTATCTTGTAATCGTATCACTGAGCTACGGCTTTCAAGGAACAGTCGTGCTTGCAGCTTCTTTGTTCAACGGTCAAAGGAAGCCCTTTCGGGCAATGGGGATCATTTCCCTTCGAGCGATGGTCCTCTATGTTCCTCTTGCCTGGATCGGATCGAGGGTTTTCGGGTTGAGTGGGATATTTTTCGCCGCCGCCGCCGCGTCCATTCTCGGTGGCCTTGCCGGAGTGTGGTGGGTCTTTCAAGCTTTGACGGTTCCTTTGCGGCAAAAAAATACCCCGTAATGATCTCCCCCCCACGGCGAATCGCTGTTCGCCACTCGACACCGTATTCGGCAATCGTGGTGATGGATCGTGGTTCTGGCAATATGGGGGAAACGTCACGCTTTCCCCGGGGGTTTCGGAATTACGTCTGCATGATCTCAGCGGATTTGAGGCACGAGTCGATGCTGTTATTTTTACGAACGAGAATGGTTTTTCGCCGCCTTCAGACACCGCGCAACACAACGAACTTCGTCGTCGAATGGGAAACATCAAATTACAGGTTTTCTCATCTTATTTGTCCCCGATCGTCACGCCGAATACTCGGCGATTATATTCTCTCGGAAAACGATATTCTCAACCTCGAGCAATTTGACGACGCGATCGGAACGCGATTTCTCACGCACGATCAGGTTTTCATCCGGCTCACTCATTAGTTAGATCATACTGCAGAGCTGAGATTGTAACCGGTTTGAGCCTGGATACGACAGCCGCGATCTTCTCGGTGTTTGCCGCGTATGAGTCCAGCACGTGGTTGAAATTCTCATCCA
>CAYFVL010000361.1:0-2591 GCA_964346405.1 uncultured Fibrobacterota bacterium | reverse complement strand
CCCGACCGATTGCAGCTCCGTCCCCCGACCGATTGCAGGCTCATGGATAAGCGGCATCGCCGGCGGATATATTAAATGCTGCTCGAACGGTATTGATGAAATACATTTTCTCGCCGAACAAAACCACCGGGGCAACGCGGCGATATGTATTATGCCAACTCATCCCGTCGTACTCCCAGTTTTCCGTTCACCATCACCACCGATATATCTCACGAAACAATTCTCCGAAAATGCCGCTATCTCTTCCTGAACCGGGGCACTTCCGTCGATATTACCGAGATAGGTAAGTCTATCCCATTTTATGAGATCTCGTCACTGAGCCGGAAGCTCTTTTGCGCCCCATTCTCCGGCTTTACTTTTTGATATGATCGACCCTGTCTTCCACGTGTAGACGCATCGGCAGATGTTCAGGACCGGGTTTCTGAACCGGCCGACAATGTGGGGATATACGGTTTGGACTGCTCTACGCAATAGCGGCAAAGGTACCATTTCTACTGCTATCGGGCTCCCTGAATAAAGCAGCTTTCCGTTCTGATGCACATCCTGACGGATGAACACAAAATCAATCGACCCTTCGGGCTTGTGAATGACTTTCGAGTTCATTTTGATGGCAAAAAGAAATGGGGTGGGATAGCTATTCGCGTTAAGGTATTTCGGGGTCAACGCGGTTAAGTCGAATTGGGAGGTTGTTTCTGCCAACACATCCAGGACTGGATTCAAGGTTTTTTCCTCAAAACCCCTTTCTACCACAAGTAGAAGATCGATGTCGCTCCCAACACCAATCACATCCTTTGCTGCCGAACCAAAGAGGAAATACCATTCAGAAGCATTCCAAGAGCCGACTCACAGGAGTGAACAACGGCTGCACATTCCTGTAATGCCCGACCCCATTGTTTCATGACAGTTCCCTCACCCCAAACTATTGGATATTTAACCCAAGCTCGGCCACAGATTCAGTGAGTTCCGCCCACGCCGAATCCATTCAGACAAGACATCTTGTTTCTCATGAGAATCACGCATAATTTTACAATTGAGGGCCTATTCGTTGAAAACCGCTTGGATCCGCGGTCTCCACGAAATACCGATCGAACTCGGATGGTCTCTTCTTGCTCAACCCATGTTGCGACGTCAGTCCATCGCGTTCACGTACACCATCCCATGTGCCTCGGCAACGGCTTTGTTCGTCAGTTTCCCTTTATACAGATTCAGCCCATGACGAACGGGAGCCGATATCTTCAGGGCCTTCTCTACTCCATTATCCGCGATTATCAGGCCATAGCGGTTGGTAACACTGGTCAAACTGTTCGTGGAGCTTAACGCAACGACTCCCGGCATATTGGTTACTCCGTAATGTACTACACCATCTTCTATGAATATCGGCTCGCTGTGTGAGGTGGGCCGAATGGTTTCGCAGCATCCCCCCTGGTCGACCGCAACGTCGACAATTACGGCGCCCTTCTTCATCAGTTTCAAGTGCTCTCGTCGGATAAGCCGTGGCGCCGCCGCTCCGGGAATCAGCACGGCACCAACGACCAGATCGGCCTGGGCCAGACTCTTTTCAATATTCGCCTCGTTTGAGTATAGCGTAGTTATCGCGCTCCCGAAAATATCGTCAAGGTATTCCAAACGTCGGGCCGACAAGTCAAGTACGGTTACTTCGGCACCTATTCCAACGGCAATTTTGCACGCATTGGTTCCTACGACACCGCCGCCCAGGATCACGACCTTGCCCCGATCAATTCCCGGAACTCCACCCAGAAGTATACCCCGGCCGCCGAACGGTTTTTCCAGGTATTTGGCTCCCTCCTGAATAGAAAGCCTTCCCGCTATCTCCGACATCGGTTTGAGCAGCGGAAGTGTGCCGTCGTCTTCCATGACGGTTTCGTAGGCGATACCGATTATTCTTCGTTCAAGAAGCGCCTCTGTGAGCGCCCTTCCGGAGGCCAGATGAAGGTAGGTATACAGAATTTGCCCCTCGCGCAACAGTTCGTATTCTTTTTCGAGCGGCTCCTTCACCTTAACAATCATCTCGGCACGATCAAAGACCGCATTTCTGCCGACGATGGTGCATCCGGATTTTTCATATGCCCCGTCGGTGAAACCGGATCCCTGTCCCGCCCCGCGCTCAACAATCACGGTATGGCCGTGGCTTACATACTCTCTGCAACTCGCAGGCGTAAGTCCGACCCGGTATTCGTCTGTTTTTATCTCTTTTGCCAGTCCGACGACCATTCGATCCTCCCTGCGTATGCGGGTTCGCGCGTTCTCCTCCCGGTAGTGGCTACACGCAAATAGTTTCTGGACGACAATATACTAAGACGGCAGGATCCCGGTCGAAGTACCCATTTTCACTGGAAATCCCGTATACTGATTACAAATACTAAGAAGTTTTCCAAAACAGGGGTTAACCCAAGTTTCGCAGAATGCCGTGAGTCGGTTGCGAAACCTGGGTTAACCCAAATTTCGCAGTCGAGAGCGAGTATTATGCGTAAGATGTTGTGCGAGATTGACTTAGAAAAAGCGCAGGGGTATCCGAGGAGATACCTTGAGCATTTTTCTAAGTCAAGATCGTGCAACAGCTTACGCAGAAT
>CAYFVL010000360.1:0-4801 GCA_964346405.1 uncultured Fibrobacterota bacterium | reverse complement strand
GGGCCAGCCCGCCGTCGCTCCGCTGAAACAGGGGTTTTCGGACAGGCACTATTTACGTACGGGCGTGGAGCGGTCCCTTCAAACCATCCATACCGGAAACTGGAGCAACTATTACGGTTTCCGGATCCGATGGTTCGATTGTCCAAAGCATTTCAGCTTCATCGGCTACGGGAAACGGTGATTACTGGAATGTATGTACCATAGATGGCGCGACTGTGCAGATTACGCAGAATGCCGTGAGTTGATTGCGAAACTTGGGCTAGAAACAAATGGATTGGAAATTGAGCAAGAGGTTAGGGGGCCAATTATGTGGCGCCCCTCGTCCCCAAATTCAAAAAGCAAGCGTTTACCACGAACAAAAACCAAGGCCCCGCACTTTAGAGTGGCACCCGAATGACTTCCAAAGATGATCCCTTCCGCAAAACCGCAAAGTAAACGCCTTGCGGAAAACGACTTAAATCCATGGTGGTGTGTCTTCCGGTCAGTGCTTTGGAAGCGAGACGCGCACCGACCGCATTGACAAGGTGTATCGTTCCGTCGGCATCATCGGCCGTCAGAGCGGTGAGCACTGGCGTGCCGTTCGTTGTCGTCAGGCGCAAGCCCGGACGGTGACCGGTCCGGTCCGGCTGGGAACCTGCGTATTTCGCTGAAATCGGATTGCCGTTGAAGGTGACCTCAACCCGATTTCCGTTTATAAGCGCAAACGCATCGATCGGGTTTATCTGACTGCCGGATGTAGCAATTGTAAAAGCCGTGGATTCAAGGTTGTATGGTTGGGCGGAATACGAAACCGCACGAATTATTCCCTCGCCGGCGGCCATTTCCGCCTCGATCCCCTCCCCGGGCGTGATCGAGCCGTTGACGGTGATATCGCCGTCGTACTGAATGATTATATCCAGGCTCGTGATCGGCTCCGAACCGTTCGAAGACGGTTTCACCGAGAGCAGACCATCCTGAAGGGTTATTTCAGCGGTTTGGCCGCTTTGTGAGGGGTAGTACTGCCCGTCCACATCTCCGAAAGCGATACCCAGGAATCGATCCGAAGACACATGAATGCTTCGATCTTCATTTGAGGAGGAAAGTTCGATGCATTTGGGAAGGGACGGCACACGATGACGAGAGTATCCCTTCTCATCGTCGTTGGGGTAGGTCGAAGAAATTCTGTAGCGAGTGTTTATCAGAATTTCCAGGGACCATGGATCGTAAAACGTCCAGTCGGAGAGATCGGTTCCTTGCGGGTTTGTAAATGTATTCCGCTGTTTCAAAGCTCTGGTCCGAGTTTGCGTCAGGTCTTCTTGCGTAATGACGCCGTCCCGGTTTACGTCGGCGGCAATGAGCTGCTGAAAGGTCGGTTTAAAGGTGGTATCCCCTTCGAGTATGGCCGAAATCAGGCGAAGATCGCTTCCATTGACATAGTTAAGCATTTTCAGGTCGGGGGGCATACGAATATCGGCATTCACGGCAAGATTCGTTCTTCTTGGGCAGAGGACTTCCGCCCGGAATTGCCCGGAATTGTCGACCGCCGAACTCAGGAGGCTCAGGGGAGAACAGGTCGTATCGTATACCTTGATATCGGCGCTGAAGAGACTTTGTTCTTCCTGCAGAATTGTTTTCCCCGAGTTGTGAATCAGATCTCCCGTGAGATAGTAATACTCTCGATGTGCCCGAGTGTGAAAGGCTATCCAATCGGCGGCGAGTTCCCGATCGAAAATCCAGAATCTGGAGGCTCGATCCGCTTCGGGAACATCGCTCCAGGGCTTCACCATCGTGTCGGGGCGCATCGTCTGGCCCTGCAGCATTATCTCGACTTGCGGATCGGCCAGATATCCGCTGGAAGGATCGATTTGTCGAAGTTCAAAAGGACCGTCCGAGGGATATCCCTCGGGCACTCTCAGCTCGACGGCTCTTTCGATAAACGTCACCAGATAGTCAAAAACCATCGATTTGGTAACAACCGGGCTGTTTTCGTAATCGCCATGGCCTACCCCGTGCACTACGAGGATGTTGGTGAGCCATTCTTTGGTGCGGTATCCCAACAGGTTTGGACGGACGATATTGGACCAGTGCTTCGACCATTCTTTTTCACCGACCGCGGCAATATAAGGGATCGGCATGTCTATATCTTTGGCCCAGTCGAGTTCCGGATAATACGGGGCCTGGCCGTGGTAGGTGATACCGGCGACCACTCGTTCCGGATACTGATAGATGAAGAAGAATGGAAACTTTCCCTGCGAAGATTTTCCAAAGGTAATCCAGGGCGCATGCCGCAAGTCATTCACTCCGCTGACCAAAGCCAGGGTATCGAAAATGTCGAAAATTTTCACGGTATCCGTCATCACAAGGTCGTCATTGCTCAGAAAGTCGCATTTTCGCATATACAGTATGGCGATGTCGTGGTCGACACACATCGCTTTAAGGTTACCATAGGTGGCAAACTGGTATGAATCGGTATTGTCCGGAACCACGATAACGGCCCGTACATGTTCTGCTTCGGTTCCTCCAGGCAACCAGAGATTCAGATTGGTTTTGTTGTGAGACCTGCATTGTCCGTAGTTCATCTCGTAGGTGAAACGCTGGGCGTGTGTCACGCAGACAAGCAGAGCTACCATCGTAAACAGTTTACGCATCTCGGTTTTCCTTTCCATTTCATCTAATTAATCCGCAGTCGAATGCGATTTTCCGCGCATTTCAGGGCAGGCACTCAGTAGAAGTACGCTCCGAATATAAATCTATATTATATTCGATAAGGAATCTGCATTTTTACCCGAAATCACGCTTAGCCCAGGTTTCGCAGTCAAGATCGTGCAACAGCTTGCGCAGAATGCCGTGAGTCGATTGCGAAACCTGGGTTAGAGTTGCGCACCCGGGTATCAAGTATAAATATAGCGGCGCGGGGCAGGGATATCGTAATCTTTTTATTTCGTGCTTCAGGGCTGTAGGTAATCCAATGAAAGAAAATGTGAAAAACTGTCACCGGACCAGGCCCGCACTTCTTCGTCTGCTGAGCTACTGCGTTCCGTACTGGCATTATTTCGTGTTTGCGGTGCTCATGGGCACCATAAAGTTTTTGCGCCCCATAGGCATCGCCTGGGTATTCGGGGAAGCTATCGATGTCTTGAACAACTATGTTGCCGGAGAATTTGATACGAACAATGCCTGGGGGGAGTTGTTGCGTCTTTTCGGGGTAGGATGCGGTATTGCGCTTCTGGCTCCTCTTCCGGTGTACCTCCGTTCATATTACGGAAACAAAGGTGTACAGTTGGCTCTTCGCAGCCTTCGAATCGACCTGTTCTCACATATTCAGAAGCTTTCGCATTCTTTTTTCGAATGTAACCGGTCCGGGTCGATCACGAGCCACATCATGAGTGATGTGGAGGCGATCGAGCCGTTTCTGGGAAGGACAATGGTACAGATCTGGATGAATTTCATTGTCCTGGTAGTGGTGTTCACGTTCTTTTTTACTCAGAGCATGGTTATTGGATTACTGTCGGTGGTCTTGGTTCCGATTCAGATTTTCATCCTTCTGACAATAGGCCGTCGGGCCCGACGGGTCTCCCGTGCGACTCGAGCGCGGGTGGCGGCGATGTCCGGGGTGGCACAGGAGCGTCTCGCGGCTCCCACCGAAATAAAATCATTCACCATGGAGGACAACGAGCAGGCCCGATTCGAAGAATCCTCGGACGAACTGGTGTACCTGGGAGTACGAAAGGCTCGTCTGGATGCCCTTAATCAGGTAGCGGTCTCAACTCTCAACTCTCTGGCTCCTCTCCTGGTTATACTGGTTGGGGGGTATCTTGGAATGTTTGCCGGGGCCGGTCTTTCAATAGGACTGCTCGTTCAGTTTGTCATGATGCAATCTCACATATACAGTCAGTTCGAAAATTTGAGCCAAACCATGCTTCTTGCGGCCAATGCATTAGGAGCTACAGACCGGGTGTTCAGCATTTTCGATACGACCCCCGAGGTGCGTGATCGTGCCGGTGCACGAAAGGCGGGACGTTTTCGGGGAGAAATCGCGTTTGACAAGGTATCGTTCCACTATCCCGGTGGTGGAGGGAAAGGCGCGCTCGAGCAAGTCAGTCTGTATGTACCGGGATACTCTTCGGTTGCATTTGTGGGGCCCTCCGGAGCGGGAAAAAGTACCTTGTTCAATCTGATCAACCGTTTCTACGATGTTTCCTCGGGCGGTATCAAAATCGACGGCGCCGATATTCGCGACTTTACGATTCATTCGCTCCGTGCCGGAGTCGGCATGGTTCCTCAGGATGCGGTCCTTTTCTCCATGAGCGCGTATGAAAACATACTAATCGGGAAACCCGATGCCGACATGGATCAGGTTATCGAGGCGGCCGAGAACGCCGGAGCACTCGAGTTTATCGAGGAGCTTCCGGAGAAATTCGAGACGCAACTCGGAGAACGGGGTGCTCGGCTTTCCGGAGGGCAGCGGCAGCGAATTGCCATCGCACGTGCGTTTCTCAAAAATCCCGCGATTCTGCTCCTTGATGAAGCGACCAGTGCGCTTGATTCGGAGAGTGAACGACGAATCCAATCCGCGTTGGATCGGCTGATGCAGAACCGGACTTCCCTGGTAATAGCTCACCGACTTTCAACGGTGGTCAACTGCTCCAAGCTGATTGTTCTGGATCAGGGAAAGGTTGTCGAGGAAGGCACCCATTCAGAACTTGTCGCCCGGGACGGGCTATACACACGTTTGGCAAGGCAGCAGTTCGGACCAGGCGATTCGGGCGTCCATCCTTTCGGGATGAGAACCTTCGATAAACCCGCGGAGACCGGTTCTTAG
>CAYFVL010000359.1:0-4843 GCA_964346405.1 uncultured Fibrobacterota bacterium | reverse complement strand
TGAGCATTTTTCTAAAATGAATCGCGCGCCGGCTTACGCAGAATGCCGTGAGTTGATTGCGAAACTTGGGTTAGGGTTCGCGTAGAAATAAACTTGCATTTTCTCGCGACTCCTTAGGAGAAGATATCACAAGTGCCGGACAATGCACTACTAAAAATGATGCTTTAATGCTCTAAAGGTGCGAATATTTCTGATTGCAGAAAAAAACAGCGCATTGGCAAACGAGTCGGACGCTCGTCGTCTGAAAACGGAATGGTCGAGCGGGGCTTAGCCCAGGTTTCGCAGCCGAGAACCGCCGTACCGAGCGGAGCCGAGGCGATGTCCCGAGCTGAGCCGAGGGATAGAGCAGTATGCGTAAGATGTTGTGCGAGATTGACTTGGAAAAAGCGCAGGGGTATCGGGGAGATACCTTGAGTTCCGCCGGGCGGGAGCGTGAGTCGATTGTCGAAGTCGGGTTAACTAAGTCGTCGATACCTCAAGAAACTGAAAGACACCGGCAGATCGTTTTTAACATCAACAGCCTCGTGGTCTTCTTTATGTACCAACGTCCAAATATCCGGGTCAATATCGGGATAAAACGTATCGCCCTCATACTCCCGATGAATGCGTGTCACCTCGATGGTATCGGCTCTTTCCGTTCCTTCAATATATACACGAGCCCCTCCGATAAGGAAAACCTTTTCGGAGGCACGTTCCTTACAATAGGCAAGGGCTTCATCGAGTGAACCGAACTTCTTCGCTCCCTCGGGATTGTACGACTCCCTTGTGGACAGAACAAGATTCTCACGTCCGGGAAGGGGTCTGTTGCGAGGGGGAAGTGATTCATAGGTTCCGCATCCCATGATGCAGGGGTGTCCCATGGTTTTTTCCTTGAAATGGGCGAATTCCTCTTTTATGCGCCAGGGTATATCACCCGCCTTGCCGATTACCCCGTTTTCCGCAACCGCTACAATGACGATCTTCTCAAGCATACATTCCCATTCTCCGTTTACACCGCGATTTCAAATCGGATCCGTGGGTGATGCCGATATGCCTCCACGTGTGTATCTGTATACGACCACTCGAATATCGAAGTGAATTTCTCTGTGGATACAGTCGGGAGACAGTAGGGCTCGCGCGACAACTGTTCCCGGAGCCCGGATGCGTGGTTTTCGTAGATGTGTGTGTCGGCAAGAAAGCCGATCAGGCGTCCCTCTCTCAGTTCCGCCTCTTTGGCAAGAAGATGGAGAAGCAATGCGTAACTCGCAATATTAAATGGCAGACCCAGCGCGACATCCACGGAACGCTGGTTCCAGAGCAGGTTCACCGCACCATTGATAACGGTTACCTGAAAACAGTAGTGACACGGCGGCAGAGCCATGCGGTGGAAATCGACCGGGTTCCAGGCGGAAACAATCATTCGTCTGTCGTCCGGATTCTCCTTGAGCTTTTCGACCACATTCTTCAGTTGATCCACTCCGGTTCTATTGGGGGGGCGGTCATGGCCGACATATTCGGCACCAAAATGGCGCCACTGCCATCCGTATATAGGCCCCAGCTCCCGCTCCGCGGCCATTTTAGCCCGGGTTTCTTCATCATGACCATACGCCACAATGTCGGGACTGCACCATTCGTCCCAGATGTGGTTGTTTCGCTCCCGAAGCCATTCTTTGTCCGTTATTCCTTTTATGAAAAACTCGAGTTCCGAAGCAACGAGTCGAAGCGGAACGGATTTGGTTGTGAGCAGCGGAAACCCGTTGCTCATATCGTGCTCGAACATGACCCCGGCCACACTATATGCGCTCACTCCGGTCCGATTGGATTTCAATACCCCGGTGTCGAGGATCTTCCGGACAATACCGAGATACGTCTGCATTTTCTGACCTCCGTAGTGAACTGGAATGAATAGCGAGGGTTCGACAAAGGATGCCCCGCGGAAAATTGTACTTCAAAATAGTTTTTCAGCTCGGGGTGAGGTATTGGGTAAGAGTTCTGAATCTATTTTCTTCGATTATTGAGGGCGAAGCCGTTCCAGGTTTTCGCCCTTTTTGTTTGCATCTCATGGAATGAAAGCCCAGAATTGAAAATTTGTTGTCAAATTATCCTGGGAGATGCCTTGAGCATTTTTCTAAGTTAAGATCGTGTAACAGCTTACGCAGAATTTTTTTTGTCGATTGTCGAAATCGGGTTGAGACGATTTGTCGATGAGAATGTGGATGCTGGTGACGGAGCCGAAGTCCGAATGACAGTAAGGAATCTGCGATAGGGATACCGGGGGACGGAGCTGCAATCATCTCCCCAGGACGCATGATTGCAGCTCCGTCCCCCTCACGAGCTTTCATCCGGAAGGACCAGGCATTGTTCAGCACAGCGGTGAGTCCATCAACAGCCGTAGCGGATCGTCCTTCTGCTCCGGTAGATGAGTGAACTCCACACCAAACGTTTCCCCGGATTCATCCGGTGTCACCCAACTGACTTTCCCGGTACAGTGCGAACGACCGTACGGCGTCTTGATCGTAAACCCGACTTCCTGATCCGCATGCACCTGCACCCGTGGATTTGGTGGCGGATTACGAAATCTGGCACCTTTTACCGAGAGATCAATCATATACATACGACCGGTATCCTCGGCCCGGTCATCCAACCACGCTGGACAGAATTCTATGCATCGTGTCTTTGGATCATGTCTTCGTTGCTGCCAACGCAACCCGAGTTTTGAGCGCAAATCAAACATTTCAGTCCTCCATTCCTTCTTTTGTGCTAAGCTAGTGTGGCGTATGATGGCATCCTGATAGATACGCAAGCGCCGTGCCTTCTCGGTATTGTACCGGAATTACCGTCTCTCTGCACCACGCGCGATTGCATCACGCCGGACCTCGACGCTCCGAGGTTTTTTTTGCCTTCGCTCGGTATCTATCTTTAGATCCGACAGGTATCCAGGTCGAGCCTCGGCTTTCCTGTCCTGAATGAACCGGAAAAGCGCAAAGTAAGAGTGAAATTATGGGCATAAAAGCACTGTTTTTCGATATTGACGGAACTATCCTCAATTCCCGGGGAATCATGAACAGGCCGGTTTATGAGTCGTTGCTCAGGTGCCGTGATAAAGGGCTGCTGATCGGCATTGCAACCGCCCGATCGGGGCGGATTGTATTTCGTGATCACGAAATCCCGGGTGGTTCGGAGATTTTCGCCGACCGCGGCATTTTCTACAACGGAGGCTCGATTTTCGATCGCCCGAATCGGTTCTATCAGCACCTTCCGATCCCGGGGGAAATCGTATCGGATCTGGTGAGCCGGATCGGGGCATACGGTGACGACCTCCAGATCGCCCTTCAGCACGACGATCTCTATCATTCATTCAAGTATCCGATGGACGATAATGAACTGGTGGGCTGGGGGTTTCGGCGTGAAGAGATCAGAGGGTTTCAACCATGTTGCTGCCTGCCGACGACAAAAATTATTGTATTCTCGGGTTGCTCCTGGGGACTGATTTCCGGTGACTTTACCGAGCTGTACGAACAGTTGTGTCGGCAATTCAGTGACTCGGTGAATATCTATCTGGCCGATTCGAAACGCAGCATATATATCGTCTCAAAATATGCGACCAAGGGAGAAGCTATCGGCAGGATTATTCAGTTTTACGGTATCAGGCCGGAAGATGTCGCGGTATTCGGGGACGATACACCGGACATGGGCATGTTTGACCGGTTCGGCCATTCGATTGCCATGGGAAATGCGCAGGAATTGCTGAAAGAGGCGGCTTCGTTTATCACGCGATCAAATGACGAAGATGGAGTCGTGTATGCGTTGAAAGATTATTTGAGAATTCTTTAGGCGCTCACATATTTGTTTACAACAAAAACCGAACTCGTGCTTGGTCGGGTTCACCTGTCCCGGTCGGAGGAAAGGACGGAGGACGAATAACCGAATCGAGTTTTTTCCAGCCTGATTCGTCGATTTTCGATCACGATTACGCGCACGCGCTGTCTGAGTCTAGTCGAAGTGAGCACGAAAAATGACAGGCATTAGTAAACTTCGATTGGACCGTTGGCCAAACTCTCTACAAATGCCATACGAAATCAACAGTCAGCCATTGGCGGGGATTTATCCTGAATGGAAAATTTCTCCGAACCCCAATAGCGATGTCATACGTCGGCCGACAAATACCCAAACCGGTGATAAACCGCACTCTCGGGAATAGGCCTTGTCCAGTCCCGGGGTACATCCCAAACTCGGGGCCCAAACCTATGTTCATACGCATTCCCGTTGTTGACCCCATTGGGAAACGCCCTTGCGCTCCCGCAACAAAACCGATGGTTAGGAAATGTGTCATATACTGGTTTGTAAATTCAGGAAAAAAAGCGGCCGCAACCCGCACCATCGGACCAAAATACGGATTTGAATAGTGGGTCGACTCCAAACCGGTCCGGATGCCCAACGGCAGAGACATTCCCAGATAGAACTTGCGGGCACGTTCCTGTTCGAACATGCCCGAACCGGTGCGCTTGTCGGTGTTCCTTTCTTCACGTATTCCAGGTCGCCGGTTCAGGAATCTCGAGGGGTACTCCAGGGTCGGTTTGCCGGCTATCGGATAGAAATCCGATGAAACTGTCCCGAGTAGACCCGATATCAGGACAATGGATACCCATAGGGCCATTCCGAACGGTATCGGCCGCGAGGTCGGAGCATCGAGTCGCTGTTTCGGAGAAGTTTGCGCCGTATTCATGTGTTTTGATATTTCTTTTTTTCCTGTAATGCACATAACTTTCATTGAAGCAGCCGAGACGGCCGAATATGAAATATACGATCTAGCCCAGGTTTCGCAGCCGAGAACCGCCGTACCGCGCTGCACTGAGCGGTGTCG
>CAYFVL010000358.1:0-5051 GCA_964346405.1 uncultured Fibrobacterota bacterium | reverse complement strand
GCGCCCCGAGTGCATCGAATTTTTCCTGTAGTGAATTGCTTTTTTCGGCAGACAATGTTGGAAGGATATCTTCTATTGCTTTTCGATGGCCTTTTTGGCCGACCCCATCCTGATCTTCCCAGTCCTCCAGAATGAGCCGGTGATCCTGAACGTCGTTTGTGAGAACCAATTGAGCCGATGCCTCCCCGATCAGCAGAGTCCCAATAACTAAAAAGAGTTTAGACATCCCTACTTTCATCTCTTCCCCTCTTCCATACGAATCGCCGACCTCCACAGTATACCACTGGAAGTGAACAATCAATTACCCCCAAGTTCGCAGCCATTTCACAATCCCGCCAAGCGGGACATAAGCTGTTCACGCAATTTTCACTATTGCTCCTTAATTAGTGCTTGTCCGGAAACCCCTGTAAACCCCGGTCTGTCATCCCCAACTTGTTTGGGAATCCTTCTAGTTAAGCGTTTTTGTATCCCGCCCTGGCGGGATTGCTATGCAAAACGGGGGTTTTCGTACAGACACTAATTAGTGTCCGTCCGAAAAGTCCTGTTTTCGCTCGGATTGATGAAGCAAACCGGCGATTTCAGCCTAAAACGGGCGCTTCGACAGGCTCAGCGTCCGTTTTAGGGACTTTTCGGACAAGCACTAATTAGAGAGTTGCATTCTTCGGTACTATACTGAGATGGTGTGACACAGATAAATTAATACTTAATCGGTTAAGATGTCAAACAGACTCCTTCTTTTAGTATAGTGTAACGAAAAATGTTCAGTTACGCAACAGGCAATTCGTCTCCTCACGGTTTCAGCAAGTGAACACCGCGATACAACGAGTATTCCGGGGTTATCGGAAAGGATTCGGCACGAAAACTCGTTCTCACCGTCGAAAAAATTGCTGTATATTACTGCAATCCCCCCGGATGGCCGATACCGGCAACATTTCATCGGAGTCACTGTGTAGTTTCAATACCCCACAGTGGCTGGGTTATCGAAAAAGAACAGAGGATAGAAAGTAGTATGAACGGCAACTCGGAGCATTTTCTTTTACCCTCGCTCGAGGAACTCAGAAAGAGCGTTGATCGCGCCACCGGGCTCCAGAAGGTGAATATAGACCGATTGTATCGACTGGCCCGGCCCGATCCCATCAGGGCGCCACGAGAAGTCTACGACCTGCATTGGCCCCTCATCTATCTTCTGGAAGGGGGGAAGGAAGCCCGAGAGAAGGCTCGGGAAGCGGTATGGCTCGAGGCGATAGGTGGCGGGCCGAAAGCCCGACCGGGACATGCCTGGGACACACCGAATTTCTTTCGCATGCACCTCTGGATCGGTGCGGCTATGGCTGCGCACATTGCGGTAGCCATGGACTGGCTGGCCGTGGAAGGCCTATTCACCAAAAAAGAGATCGACCAAATGGGGTCGCACTTCGTTGAAGGATTCTGGCGATACATCTACCCCCACCTGAAAGGGAAAGGTCGTTCTCCCTATTTTCACGAACCAATCAACCAGGACAGTGCAATGGTTGCCGGATGCCTGGTTATCGGATACCTGTTCGGCGCCAAATGGAAGCGTGATCCCCGAGCCCGACGAATGTATAACGACGCTCTCACCCAGGCCGGAAATCTCATGTGGCAGTCGTCGCCGAGCGGATTCGACGGGGACGGGTTCACCTATATGCGCCAGATTCAACCGCCGGTTCTTACGTTGATCTCCATGGTCATCCACTGGGTCGAGGGTGTGGACTACTATTTCACCGAATACGGTCCGGGGTCATGTTCGATCGCCGGGTTCATGGAGAAGCTCCTCCGGTTCACCTTGCCCAGCGGGTACTCATTTCCTCACGGCCGCTATGGATATGTGACAATGTGGAATCACTATTCGCAGGCGTATGCCGCCCGGCGAACCGGTAATTCTCTCTACCTCGAAGAAGTCATTCCGGTGCCGCAACGACGGTTTATCACACCGTGGATTGCATTCGATCTTCCCCTGGCAGTTGCGTGGACCCCCTATGGAAGTTCTCCGGGGGCACCGGTGAAGGCACGAAACCCGCCGTACCTGTCCTGGCACGATAAAGCCCTCTGGTCCAACATCGGATCTCAAAAGACTAAAATCCAGTCACATCTGTGCTGGCGGCGTGGACAGCACGGAACCTTCATAATTGAGCACGACGGCCAGAGAGCCGTGGTACTGTACAACGAGTCCGCCCCATACGCCAACGGACTGTATTACCCGGGCGTTCGGGGAACCGGCAAGCCGGGTCATGGGTACGAAGGTCTCGAGCTGCCGTCGATGCAGATTGACCGAATACAACTGGAAACGCAGTGGGATCCGGCAATAATCAAAGATCACGGAAAATTCGTCGCGGTGATGGAAGACGGAACCGTTCTCGCCCTCGATACCTACCAGTCGTTTCAGCCCACGGCTCCGGTGTATTCGCTGACGACTCCACACCGAATCACGCGAAGGGAGATGAAAAGCGAGAAAGGAGACCGTCGGATACAGATCTTGTCATCGGTAACCTTCGACGCCGCCGAGGAGGTCGCTTTCGGTTCGAAAGAATCAATTCGATGGATAACTCAATCGGGTAAACTCGATAAAACCGTAAGTGGATTCGCCGCGACTCTGTTCTGCTTCGATACGGCTCGCGTGACCTCGTTCCGCACAAAACACAATGGTGTTTCCTGGCGCAAAAACGGAATAGCGCATTCGGTCGTACTGAATCCAAAGCATCCCGAAGTCTGGGAAAACGGTGCAAAACATACCGACGGCCTGCTCCATATACATTCCGGGGACGAATTGGTTCTTTTCTCGGCAAAACGGTTCAAAGAAAATACGACTCAATTGTGGGCCACAAAAAGAGTCAATTTCGGACACACGGATCGGCTGATCTCAATTCAGAACACGGACTATGGAACATATGTCCGGTATTCTACCGACGAACTGGACTTTTCGCTGCTTCGCGGCAGTGGATACGACATTTACGTTGCCGCAAAGACTCCGATAATCCTTGAACTCGAAAACCTCGGACCCGGCGGTTTTATCCAGATTAACGGACGGAAAACCGTCGGGCGGATGCACGGAGAGAAAACGCGGATACGAATTCCTTCCTGCAATACCCATGCGTTAAGTCGCAGAAGAACCGAAAGGAATTGCCGCGCCAATGTTTTGACGCAAGGCGAACCGGATTCTTCAATGGTAATTACCGGTCTCGACGCCGTGCTCACCGGACACGACTCACACATGCTTAAATATGTACGCACCTGCCTGAGTCATGCCGAACGTGATGTGCGATTGACGGCAGCCGAAGTTCTTGGGTACCTGGGCACTCCCGATGATGCTCATCTGGTGGCCGAGAGGCTGTTGATCGAATCGTCGCTGGAGTCGGAGATTGGCGGGCTTGGGGGACCGTGGAAAGGCAAGTGGGCATTTTTCCCCTCCGTGGCGGTTATGGCCGACGCTTTGCGAAAGCTGGGTAATTCGGAGGTGATAGATGCTCTTGAAAAGGCAATTCCACAGCAAACCGAACCCCATGCGATCGGATCTATACGTATGGCTGTCGAAGCATTAAAAACATGACCAAAGTTGCGGACGCCGCAAGCCGACAGATTTCATCCGCCACTTCGTGGCGCAAAGAACAATCGGATCGTGCGACGGTTCGTGGAATATAGCCGAGGGGCGGTTTGAACGAAGCTATCTCCCGGGGAAAGTGCTATTCGAGCGACCGCGGCACGAGTATTCCTTCACGAACAACTCTCTGTAAAGCAAATCGGTACGTACCATATGGAAGCCCGCGGCGCGGGCATGCTCCAGCGGCGTTTTATACATTGCATCAAGTTCCATGGGGCGATTCGCGTCAAAATCGAGTTTCATGCTTGGATAATAGGGACGCATTTTCTCGGTGTTTTCGATCATTGCCTCGATTACCGACCTGGGCACCTCTGCCCCGCATGCCTGAGCAGCCGCTACCACTTCGGTCATAATGGTGCGGACAAGTTCGCGCGCCGGTGGACTTCCGACCAGCGCGGCGGTATCGGCATCGCAGACAACACTCAGCCCGTTGAATGGAATGTTCCATACCAGTTTTTTCCATCGAGCCGTCCGACTGTCGACATCAACATCAGCGACAATCCCGGCGGCGGCAAAATCTGCGGCTATCTCTTGGGCCGGTTTCTCGGGACCGGGTTTGACCACGCGGTATCCGGCAAGACGGATCGAGCCGTAATCCTGGTGCACAATATGGCCCGGCCCGACCTTTGTCGAGCAGACAAATGCAAGCCCCGATACAATGGTTCCCACGTTCTCAAACCCACCAATCCGCTCTTCTTCCCCCAGCCCATTCTGCAGAAGCAGCACGATACTATCTCTCTGCAACAATGGCGGCAGAATTTTTTTTAGCAGGTGGTTTTGGGTGGTTTTTAGTGTGACCAGAACGACATCACACTTCGGCATGTCTGCCGCTTTGTTGTATGCCGCAACTTTCTCAATGCTGAAATCCCCTTCGACGGAATCGACCCGAAGACCTTTTTCAGCGACATATTCATAGTCGGAATGCAGGAGAAAGTGTACCTCGAACCCCGCCTTTTGCAGACGCGCTCCATAGTATCCACCCACCGCCCCGGCACCGACTACGGCATAACGTCGTTTGGCCATAATCCATCTTCCTTTGTTACGGCTTCCAGAAAACCGGCGATTTCACGGCGTACCTGGGGATAAGCCAACATCCCGGTGTGCCCACCCCCTTCGACTGGTACCCATTTGTAGAGGTCGGCAGCTTTCGAAGCCAATGCTTCTCCCTGGGAAAACGGTATCACCCGATCCTCCGTACCGTGGGCAATCAGAAACGGTATCTTGGTGCCTCCGACTGCTTCTACAGAATTATACCGGTCTCTTAACCCAAGTTTCGCAATCAACTCACGGTCCCGCCCGGCGGGACTCAAGGTATCTCCCCGGATACCCCTGCGCTTTTTCTAAGTCAATCTCGCACAACATCTTACGCATACTGCTCTACCCCTCGGCTCCGCTCGGGGCATCGCCCCTCGGCATTTCGGCTTCGCTCACTTCG
>CAYFVL010000357.1:0-5124 GCA_964346405.1 uncultured Fibrobacterota bacterium | reverse complement strand
GCTTTTTCTAAGTCAATCTCGCACAACATCTTACGCATACTGCTCGTTCTCGACTACGAAACCTGGGCTAAGGCTTATCCGGGAACCATGTCGGAAACCGCTCATACTTCAACTTCGGTGAATTTGTCGAGACCCATGTCATAAGTTCCTCCTGGGCCTTTCCGACATCGACGGGATCTTCCATGGCGACTCGCCTTCCCTCAACCCGATTCCCAAACCATGTGCACTGACGTTTAGCGAGTTTTCGAGTGTTCCGCGCGATCTGTTCCTTCACGGTATCGAGAGTAGCCTTGTTGCTCAAAAGCGCAAATTGTTCACGATACCCAACGCACATCATGCCGGGCGAAACCAGGTGATACCCCGCCGCAACGAGTTCTCTGAATTCTCTCTCAAGACCGTCTTGAAACATCCGGTGAACACGATTGTTTATTCTTCGATACAATTGTTCTCTGGACATTTCCAGAATAAATACTTTGAAAACAATGTCTTCCGGGGGCTCTTCACCGGAATGATGAGAAGAAAGTGGGCACCCTGTCTGGTGGTATACCTGCAACGCCCTGGTAACCCGTCGCACATCTCGAGGATGGATTCGTTCCGCGCTCAGGGGATCGACGGCACGAAGCTCCCGATGGATCGCTTCGCAACCTTCGGTCTCGACTCTTCGCTCCAACTGCGCGATATAGTGCGGATCTGTCGGGACCTGTGTCCCAAGTCCACGACTCAGTGCCTCGTAATATAATCCGGTGCCACCGCAAAGAACCACTCTCCGGCCGGATTGGTTCAACCGACGGATCGTGCCCAGAGCGTCCCGCCGAAAACGATGGGCCGAATAGCGTTCGGATGGATCCACCATGTCTAAAAGCTCATGCGCCGCCGCGTTTCGCTCCTCTGAAGTCGGTTTCGCGGTTCCGATATCCATGCAACGATAGATCTGTCGCGAGTCACAGGAAACGATTGTGGCGCCGATCCGTCCGGCGACCTCTATGCTGAACGATGTCTTGCCGACCGCGGTCGGGCCAAGAACCACACCGACACGTATTTGACTCTCCACCGTTGACACCCCCGACCAGAATGGGTATTTTCATTAATGTACCCACGATTCGAACGAGCTTATCGTGAATCTCCGCAAGAAATCGATCTCCTTCGGGGGGAGAAATACGGATTACCCGGGATAACTGTTTAATCGTGACTTCGACAATCGACTCACGGCATTCCGCGTAAGCGGGCGCGATTCATTGTAGAAAAATGCTCAAGGTATCTCCACCGATAGCCCTGCGTTTTTTCTAAGTCAATCTCGCACAACATCCTACGCATATTGCTCTACCCCTCGACATTTCGACATTTCGACTTCAATGCGGCGCTTCGCTCACTTCGGCGTCGCTCAGTGCAGCGCGGTACGGCAGCTCTCGACTGTCGAAGTCGGGTTAAGTCCTCAAAAATACAGAGGTACGTACCTCTGTGAAAGGATTACATGAAAAAAAAAGCGATTGCTACGGTCTTTGTGATGTGCACAATTGCTCTGGCGATCTTTATTGGCTATAAATCCCTCTCCGGCATCATCGCTCTGCCGTTCTTCGAACCCGACACTACCAACGACGAACGATTTGCATCCCCTCCCCCATCGGCCGAACCGTTCGAACGAAGACTGTTCAATGCCTTTTCGGATCTCGAAGTTCTCAAGGGAGACATCACTGATCAACTCTATCCCGAGACCAATTCAAGAGAAATTACGATACGGGTACCCAAAGGATTGCCGGTCGAATGGATTGCCTGGAAACTCACCGAAGCCGCCGAGAAAACCGACTACAGGGTAGAAGATGCCCACATTGATTCGAACAATCGCCGAACAATCATTCACTTTTCTACCGGAAAGAAAAACGAACCGCGGACGACAGTACTTGTTCGTCGGGCCGATCATTGGTTCAGCCATTCCGGAAAAATAGCGGTCGTTATCCGAGATTTCTCATTCAATGCCGACAAAACTACCACCGACATCCTGTCGTTTAAGCATCCGCTTACAATTTCCCTAATGCCGATCCCGGGAAAAAGCACGCTCAGCGCCCAAATTGCTGGAGAGTACAACAAGGAGACAATTATACGACTCTCACTCGAATCGAAACGGGGAAACCCTCCGGACAAGGACATTCCGCACATTATGATTCACTATCCCGACGAACGCATACGGGAACTGATTTCCACCGCCGCGGGCACTATCCCGAATTTCACCGGATTCACCAATCACGGCGGGTCCCGGGCCTGCGAGGATTCGCGGCTCATGACAATCGTGCTTAACGAAATCCGGAGGCGGCACGGGTATTTTCTCGAGAACCCGGCTACTCCCAAGTCAAAAGCTGCTCTCATCGCCAAAAAAACGGATACCCCATACGCGAGAATCGACGTGTCCATCGATGAAGGACTCGATGCCTCACGGATAGAAAAACTTCTTAGGCACTATTGTATTGTGGCACAACGAAAAGGCGAAATCATAGTATCCGCACCGGGAGAGCAGGCTGTACTGGATGCTCTTCTTTCCGGCGTGGAGATCTTCCGACAGAACGGCATTCGACTGGCATATATCTCCGAGTTAGTGGAGTAGAGGCCTAACCCAAGTTTCGCAATCAACTCACGGCATTCAGCTCTCCCTCGACAGCGAAACCCGGGGGCTAATCACCATTTTCGGCCGCAGTCGACTGGGCGGAAAGGATGTCGATCAATTCGTTTTCTCCACGAACCGGAACAATCTCCCTGTTGTTGAACAAAACGGCAACCGGTTCTCCAATCGGCAGGTCATAGAAACTCTCACGGTACACGTCAAGAGTATCAAGTGCCGATATCGAGTACTTCCGAAGAATTTCACCGTCCACGTTTATCCGACGAAGCACTTCTTCTTCTCCATTGGAATCAGGCTTTTGACTCATTGACTCAACAAATGTTCGAAACACCTGATGGCTGTGTTCCTGAAGGATCAGCCATATAGTCGCGGTTTTCAATGCCTCGACGTTTCGGGTAGTATCGGCGTAGTTGTGAAGTATCGGTATCACCCGTGAGAACCCAGATTCTTTGAAGGTGGTTTCGTGAAAAGTGCGCATAACCTTATATGATTCGGGGAACAACGGATCGAGGAGCAGAGCGTGTCGGCCGGCTTTTTTTTCCCGTGTGTAGAGATAATGAGGAGGCATAATCCCCTCTCGAAACGTGAGGTGTTTTCCGCTTTCGCGCAGGCCGTCGGCAATCTCACTGAAATTTGCGGCTTTCCGTACATCCGGCGAAAAAAGAACGAGCGGCAGGGCTTTCGGGTTGTGTTCATTCAGCAACAAACGCCCTTTACTCGATGATGCGCCATGTACCCGAATCTCCGCTCCCGGGAAAAGATCGCGTGTGGTCTGAATCACCGATAGTTCAGGATGCACCACGCTTGACTCGGGCACAACCACAACAAACTCAAAAGAAACGGCATCCGTGTAGACACATTCCGCCGACGAACCGGTGCGAATACATTTACCAAGTTTGCCCGGTTTCGAGCATTCGTTATCCGAAAGGCATTCCGGAAGAGAATCACACAAGGAGCCGTTAACAGCCCCTTCACAGAGTGCCCGACGAATATAGGGAGCGGAAACAGGAAAAGAAACCGGTCGATTATTGTGGAAGAGCGTGGGAGAGGCATTCACATTGAGTCGATTCGACCGCCGATACTGACCGGCAAGCAGTTCGTAAGCAGTATCCGTTGCCGCCCATTCGGCAAGGTATGCGCTATCGAGTCCGAGAGCGGAAATCGCCTTCCAGGTATCCAGTTGTTCATCTGCCCGAAGGTGCAGGAAATCAAGCCAGACCTCGGGCGCCAGGTGTTTGACCGCAAGCCAGATTCTCTCATCCCACACCTCGGAGGCTCCGTGAAGAGAACGAAGTTCTCCCGATTGTTCGACATCGCCGATGAAGTAGAGATTGAACTCGGCGTCGGGAGTTTTCTCAACCGTTTTCAGCACGTCGGCCGTCGCCGCCAAACCGTACGGGCAATCACTCATAATGTAGATGTCGAGTACCTCCCCGGCTCGGATCGACCATGTAGCGTTCTTGACAGTATCGGATACAGCATTCTCGACACTACCACCGGTATCTACATCGATCCACCGAATGGAATCAATCATCACTTCCTGTTGGTTGCGACTAATGCGGGCGGCGGAAATCCGCTTCCCTTGAAAGCCGAACTGAAGAACGGTCGTTCTCCCTGTGAGCTTGTATCCAGGTGTTGTGCTTGTTTTTCTATGGCCGTTTACGATCAGATCAAGTGAGGGGAACTCCCGTGCTATCGAGTCCGTGAGTTCTTCGCCCAGATGGCTAAGGAGAACCTGCATATCGGACAATGAATCCAGAACCGGCATAATTGCCCGAAGAGCATCCCGGGGGTCGCGGAGGACGATTCCCGGGTCGTAAGTGACAATCCGTTCGTCGGAAGTAAGGGCGGTGATACCGATTCGCAGTCCGGCGCGGGTCACCAGAAGATAAGATAAAATCACCGAATTCTTCCCCGCGTTCAGATTCGCACTTACCAGCGGAAGTCCGGTTCTGCGCGATTCCTCTTCGAGTCGGCTAAGACCGTATTGCAGATCGTCGTCTCCCACCGCAACGGCATCGTAGCCCATTTGCGCCATTGCGCGAATTGCCGCCAGAGTACGAAGAGAATCCGATGTTCGACCGAGCGTATAGAAATCATACGGCCCGCCGGCCGAAAACCCTCCGGCGTCGAGCAACAGTATCGGACCGTTTGCAGCCGTTTTTCGAATGATATCGGCCCGATGAGAGAGCCCCCCCCCCGGTCCATCCGGGCAATCACAGGCGCGGATCATCCCATGTGTTTCGCCGCCGGCGAGCACGGTAATGGGTTCATCCGCACAGGCCCAAATCGCCGTCAGAAGAATTGTCGGTAAGATTTTCACCGCTCCAACCACCTTTTCCGTTTTAATCGGCAACGCAGATCATACCAAGGAGTCGTAACGGAATAAAGTCTCCAGAAATCGCGAAAATATCAGGTCGGCTTTCCAGGCGCTTGTGCAGGGGCATATTAGATACTACAACTGACAAATCCACGTATTTTAGTGGATTTGACCTGCGTACAGTATCTTATGC
>CAYFVL010000356.1:0-5167 GCA_964346405.1 uncultured Fibrobacterota bacterium | reverse complement strand
TTTGCTTCATCAATCCGAGCGAAAACAGGACTTTTCGGACGGACACTAATTAAGAGATTCAGTCCCGAAGAGAAACTGGAGGCTGAAGGATTTCCAGCCAGATAATGCCCTTTTGCAGGTCGGACGATGGAAGCTTCTTCTTCACGGCATCTATTGTATACGCATCGGAAATCACCGGAGTCGTAATTTTGCCTGTCCGGGTCAGTGTTTCGATTGGTGCGTATTCGGATGTGCCAACATATTTCGGTTTTTCTCGTTGCCGTAGCTTTTTGCGTTTTTCTCCCTGCTGTGCCTCAGCCCGTCGTACTCTTTCGTCCGTGGATTCGGGAAGCGGAGGCGGTGAAGTGCGTTCAACCCGCTCCCCGGTATTGTTTTGCGCAACATCAGCAGGGCTTTGAGAGACTTCCTGAGAGATCTCTTCAAAGCCGCGACGCAGTTTCTCCATGAGTGTTTCGACCGGGTTGTCGCTTCGGTTCACGGGCGGCACCGGTTTTCCCGGTTGGCGCTCAACCGGTGCTGCCTGTTCGCTGCGAGCCTTCTTTTTCCTCTGATTTGCCGCCGCGGCCAGTATGGCCCAGACAATCAGCAGGAGCAGAGGAGAAATCTTTTCAAACCAATCCATAAATACCTGTGGGGTTACTGTTGGTCCTGGCCTTTGTCGCCCTTTTGATCGGGTTGCCCACCGATTGCGTTACGCATCTGGGTGTCGGCGTTTATGTTTTTCATTTTGTAATAGTCCATAACTCCCAACTGGCCGTTACGAAATGCCTCGGCCATAGCGAGCGGCACTTCCGCTTCCGCCTCGACAACCTTGGCGCGCATTTCCTGAACTTTTGCTTTCATTTCCTGCTCGGCGGCTATGGCCATTGCTCTGCGCTCTTCCGCCTTTGCCTGAGCGATTTTTTTGTCGGCCTCGGCACGATCGGTTTCGAGTTCGGCTCCAATATTTTTGCCGACATCTACGTCGGCGATATCAATCGACAGGATTTCAAAAGCGGTACCCGAATCGAGTCCTTTCTGCAAAACTCGTTTCGAGATCATATCAGGATTCTCGAGAACCTCTTTGTGGGTAACGGCTGATCCGATAGTCGTAACGATACCTTCCCCGACACGTGCCAGAATCGTATCCTCACCGGCACCACCGACGAGACGATCGATGTTGGCGCGAACAGTCACACGTGATATGGCCTTGAGCTGAATACCGTCTTTTGCAACCGCGGCAACCAACGGGGTCTCGATGACCTTGGGATTGACGCTCATCCGCACGGCTTCGAGAACGTTTCGTCCGGCCAGATCGATCGCGGCGGCACGATTGAGTGGAAGCGGGATATTTGCTTTGTCCGCGGCGATCAGAGCCTGAACAACGCGCATCACATTTCCACCGGCCAAATAATGGGACTCAAGCGCATCGGTATCGAGATCGAGCCCCGCTTTGGCCCCCATGATCTTTGATTCGACAACAAGTTTCGGAGGTACCTTTCGAAATCGCATGAAAACGATGTTCAGCAGGCCGACTCTCGCTCCCGAGACCAACGATTGGAACCACAGGGAGAGTGCCGAGAAAACAAAGAAGAAAACGATCAGCAGTAATATGGCAATAGCTATGCCGACGACCGTGAAACCTGGGAACATGACGTCCACCTTTCTAGTGAGACTTTATGCGTTATCGTCGTCCGCTATAAGAACGACAATGCGATTTCCGTTTACCTGGGACACAATGATTTTGCTTCCGCTTTCAATATAGTCGCCGCCGGAGACAACGTCGTATTTTTTCCCTTCGATCAGTGCGCGACCGGCCGGCCGCAAGTCCGAGAGAACCTCTCCGGTCTTGCCCAAAAGTTGTTTGTGACTCTCATCCTGTGACGATACACCAGAGGAGCTGGATAACTGTGTCGCCAGGGCGACCGGGGTGCGCGCCAGGATTTTCATTCCAATTACTATGAGTATCGGTATGAGGATAATGTCGCCGACAACGAAAAATACACCGGCTTCCGTCGATACGTTTTTAAATACGTGATAGATCGAATAGCCGAACGCACCCAGGGCGGCGATCGTGAGCGCTCCTCCGGAGGGGAGTATGAACTCCGCGATAATCACCGCGATCCCGACAAGCTGCAGGATAAGCGGTAGAACGAGTTCAGTCGCCATTTGAGGTATCCTCTTGAACTAGAATCCGGTTGCCGGTGATTTGGACGACTACTACTCTGGTGCCGCCCTGGATGTATTCGCCGTCGGTGATCACGTCCAGAACCCGCCCGGAGAATTTCGCATTACCCGAGGGGCGGAGCGTTTTTGTCACGATTCCCTTATCACCCACATGGACGTGTGGTTGGTCTTCGCCCATCGATCCGACACCCTTAAGACTCGCGGCAAGATACGGTCCCGGGACAATTGTGCTCAAGCGAGGAAAAAGATATCGGAAAAAGAGCACCAGAAGGAGCAGGGAACCGGCAAGGCTAACCAGGACCATCAGGATGTTGCGCTGCAGAAGCTCGGCTTCCCAAGGGAATTCCGGGTTGGGGATAACAAAATCCTGAAAGGACAGCACCATACCCGCGGCCATTGCCGCGATACCCATAATGCCTGCAATGCCGAATCCGGGAATGACGAAAAGCTCCAGTGTCAGGAGTACAATTCCAAGGACAATCAGCAGAAGCTCGGTATAGTTCGCGAGGCCTACTATGTATTGTCCGCCGAAAACCAGCCCCAGGCAGATGATCCCTATGATACCGGGAAGACCGAATCCCGGGCTTTTTATTTCCGCATACAGTGCGGCGAAGCCGATCATCATGAGAATCGGGGCTATGCCGCCAATAAGCCGGACGAAACGTTCCGACCAACTCTGTTCGAGGGTAACGATTTCAGTCGTTCGCATTTCGAATTCCTCGAGCATATGCTCGATTGTGGAAACCGTCGCCGAGGAAAACCCGAGTTCCCGAGCTTCCTCCGCGTTCATGGTCAGAAGCTCTCCGTTTGAGACAACGGTCTCCCGCGACTTGATCTGGTTTTTGCGGGATTGGCTCAGGTCTCCAAGGGTTATTGAATCAAGATACTGAACCGTGTCCTGAAAAGTGACCCGGTATACAACCATCTCGGCGGTGACCATGCTTTCAGCCAGGCTCGAAGGATACCCACCTCGGCGAGCAAGGGCGCGGAATTTTGCCCGAAGCGGTGACTGGAATTTCTCACCCAGCATTTGAGGACCTTCGCTGGATACGGCAATGGGAGCACAGTCCCCGATGGTCGTGTTCTGACGCATGGCAAGGCGTTTGCCCGCAAGCGCAATCAGCGCACCGGCCGAAATCGCTTTGGTTTCGACAAATGAGATCGAAGGCACTGAATCCGGAATATTGAGCAACGTGTCGACAATCTCAAATGCGGCGTCGACCCGACCACCAAAAGTATCCATTTTGAAAATGATCAGCGGATTTGGATACGTGAGAGCCGTCTTAACGGCGCGACTGATATATGAGGCCATCCCCGGATCCACATTTCCCGAAACGGGGATAACAACCGCCGTATAGAGGGAATCCGGCCGGACAGTGGAAGACGTATCCTGTGCGCGGCATACTCCGATCGAAAATAGCAAAATGGCGGCAAATAACTGTTTCATAGGCATACAATATTGATTCCGGCAGGAAACTTGTCAAATCGTTTAACAGATTACGGTCGCGACGCTTTGCCCTTTGAAGCAATTTAAACTATTTTGTTGAAATCACCGCAGCTCAGATAATGCCAACACGGTCCGAATGGGGATTGAGAATTTATGCTTGGATACAAAAGTGCTTTCGGCTATCCTAATGTCCTTGGAATGATTATGGCCGGTGGAGAGGGCTCCAGACTTCATCCTCTCACCCTCGAGCGAGCCAAACCCGCGGTTTTCTTTGGTGGGAAGTATCGCATAATCGATTTCGTGCTCAACAATTTCATCAATTCCGGTATCTTCAAGATAAAGGTGCTAACCCAGTTCAAGGCCGATTCCCTGATCAAACACCTCACCACCGGATGGAATCTGAACCGAATGCTTGGTCAGTTCATCGATCCGGTTCCGGCGCAGATGAGAACGGGGAGAAACTGGTATCTGGGAACCGCGGACGCCGTCTTTCAGAACCTGAACCTCATCGAAGATGAAAACCCCGACTACATCGCGGTTTTTGGTGCTGATCATATCTATAAAATGGACATCTCACAAATGCTTGATTTCCACCGTCGGGTTGGAGCGGTTGGCACCATTGCCGCCATGCCGAAACCGGTTGAGGAAGCCGCCGGTCAATTTGGAGTCATAGAGGTCGATTATAACTGGCGGATGATTGGATTCGAAGAGAAACCGGCAAATCCACGACCGATCCCGGGAAACCCACAAATGGCTCTTGTTTCCATGGGCAATTACATATTCAACAGGAATTTTCTAGTCCGTGAACTCTACAACGATGCCTCGGTGAATGAGTCGTCACACGATTTTGGAAGGGATGTCATTCCCAAGATCTACCCTGATTATCCCCTGTATGTATACGATTTCACGAATAATCGAATTCCGGGAGAAACGGCCGACGAGAGCTGCTATTGGGAAGATGTAGGGACTCTGGATGCCTACTATGCGGCGAATATGACATTAAGGGATGTCGTTCCCGAAATAAATTTGTATAATGATAACTGGCCGATCCGAACCGCTCCGGGTCAGACTCCGCCGGCAAAGTTTGTGTATTCCGGAGTCGGAGAAAAGGGGCGGCGCGGAGAAGCGCTTGATTCCATCGTGTCCGGCGGCTGCATTATCAGCGGTGGAACCGTTACTCGCTCTGTTCTGTCGCGAGGAGTAAGGGTACATAGCTACTCACAAGTCGAGGACTCCATACTCCTGAAAGACGTTCAAATTGGAGAAAACTGCCAGATCAAAAAAACGATAGTCGACCGCGAGGTCCGGGTTCCAGCGGGAACAAAGATCGGATTTGATCTTGAAGAGGATAAAAAGAAGTATCATGTGACCGAATCGGGTATCACCATACTTTCAAGGCCCAAGCGTCTATTCGGATAAGGCCGAGGCATTTTCCTTGAAAGAGTCTCTGTCCGAGTAACATTTTTACAATAGCAGACGTTTCATAAGACCGAGGGTTTGCGTGAAATAAATTAGCCCTTAACCCAGGTTTCGCAGTCGAGAGACGCCGTGCCG
>CAYFVL010000355.1:0-5168 GCA_964346405.1 uncultured Fibrobacterota bacterium | reverse complement strand
GAATCGCGCGCCGGCTTACGCAGAATGCCGTGAGTTGGTTGCGAAACTTGGGCTAAAGCCTATCGGCAATCCTCCGGGCAACAAGTTTTTGCTTATCCTCCGAAGGCGGAATCATCCAATGCAACGATCCGCCCGGCAAGACCTCGGCACCCAGAGAATCAAGGCGCGACTCGATTGCGGAAATCGCGCGGCTCGCGTTCATAGCCTTGAACGGCAGGGAGTAGGTGACGAGCGCGAGCGCTTTTTTGCCCTTGAGGTTGGAGATTGACGATAAAAAACTCAACGTCACCGGCGAAGCGGTAAAAGCCCAGACCGGCCCTCCGACAATAACCACATCGTACGGAGCGATATCGGGGACATCTTTGAGGTCGACATTTTTCATTCGCGGCTTGGCGAATTCTTTGGGGCGAAGCAGTTGAAGATCCGTGTCGTGTCCGGCCGCATTCAGAACGGCGGCCGTCTGCTTTGCGAGTAACGCGGTATGGCCGCTTTGGGAGTGAACTGCTATGACTACCTTCATGTGCTTCCTCCTGTGTATAAAGTATCAATCCCGTGCGGATAGTGCCCGCGTTGAGACCAAAGGTTTCATCGTCGGTAATGTAGCTGTATATACAAGACCATCTGCCATTATTCGTGATCAGGAAACTATCTCTGGTTTTAGAAAGCTGCTGTCTTGACCCGACTTCGACAATCGACTCACCGTCCCGCCGTCCTACTCTCGTTACGGCGTTTCCCGGCTGCGAAACCCGGGTTGGAAAACTCACCGAATCCTGACTATCTCAGGCTTCCGAAATCGATACGGCAGCATGGAGTAGCGCTCTTCAATATGTCCCTCAAGTTCGATTTCGGATAGTGGAGTAACCACAAAATGTCCGACAACCTGAAAGTACTTCGTTTCCGATTCCTCGGACGGCGCCGGAAGAATCACACCTTGCACCCGTTCATCGGGCAATGCACTCCATGCCGGTCCTTCAAGCGTCTTCAGAATGTAACCACCTTCTCCGCGTGATACTGAAGATACTATATGAAGCGAAACACCTGCCGGCGGGGATGGGAGCCCATGTAGATTATTTGTCCATAAATCCTGTTCCGAAAGGATCTGATCTTCTTCTCCCGAGGTGCCGCGAAGAACCAGGCAGGTGAGGGCGGGGAGAGAGGCTACCGTACTGAGAGCTTCAGCCGTGGCCGGCGAAAGACCGAATACACCCAGATCTCTTTTTCTGAGAATATGAAACGCGGAGAATAAATGCGCAGTCGACCGGGCAGAATCCAACGGATCCTCGGTATCGGCATCCGAAAGCACCTGGAAAGAATCGCTGGAAAAAGAATTGCCTAAAGCAAAGTGTGTCTGAACCAGGAAATCGTGTATGCCGGCCGCGCTCAAATCAAAAGTTCCGTTCTCTATATTGCGTATATCCACTCCGACATGCAGTTTTCTCATCGAGGACGTGCACCCGATCAGGACGGTCAGTAAACAAACAACTGAACAGAAGTATTCGGTAAATCTACCCATCATCGTCCCGGGCAAAGCTTGACAAGGAAGTCTTGGTGGCAATGGTAAGCACCGACATAGGTCTACTGCGCTTTATAAGACTCTACTCATCTTCACCACCTTCGGCACTCTCCATATACAAAGAGGGAATCAGTTCCGGCTCAACCGCCCGGGTCGGATTTTCCCGCGTTTTCGGTGGGACTTCCGGCAGAAATTCCTTTATATTGGAACCGGTTGTGTCCGCCACGATAGTGTACGAAAGGTTATCCGGAACAAGATACTTGGCCGCAACCCGCGAAAGGTCTTCCTTTGTGAGGGTGTGGACTTTGTCGGGGTAAACCTTGTAGTGGTCGGGTTCCCTCCCGTAGTACTCGTTCCATGCATAAGTGTCGACAATATCGTCAACCGATCGAAACATCGACGGAAGACCGTTTATCAGCATCTGCTTTGCGTTTTCAAGCTCTTCATCGGTGACACCTTCCTCTACGATCTTGCGGATTTCCTGAAGTGACAGGGAAATTGCCTGATTGATCGTTTCCTTTTTGGTGAAAAAGTGCACATAAAAGGTTGATGGATACGCATAATTCGAGCCGGCGCTCGAGTAGATCTGATAGGTCAAACCGGCGTCGGACCGAACGGCCGTACCCAGGCGTGAGGTGAATCCACTGCCGCCGAGAATTACATTCAATGCCGACATCGGGTAGTAATCCGGATTCGGTCGTCTGATAAACGGAAGACCCATACGAACATATGCCTGGGAAATCGGTTTGTGGACTATCAGATTCATCGGATCAGTTCGCGGCGTTGGCGCGGGAAATGCGATTTCGGCCAGACTCTGCTCTTCCGTTTTGGGAAACATCTGATTCAGACGTTCGGCAATACGTTCACGGTCGATATCTCCGGAAACTGCCACTATTGTTGATGCGGTTTGAACGGCCTGACCCGCCCACGAAGCGAGGTCATCGCGCGTGATATTCTGGACAGTTTCTATAGTCGCCAGACGACTGTTTTGTTCCGCGGGATACATGGTTTTTTCGTATGCCGCGGAGAGAATCGGGTCGGGATTGTCGAATCGGTGTTTGATTGCCTCAACGAGCTGTGAGCGCTCACGCTCGATTTTGTGTTCCTCGAACGTGGGATGGAACAGCATCTGATCCAGTATGAAAAGAGCAGTGTCGGTATATTCCGACAGAAAAGACGCCGTCAACTTCAACTGCGATTCCCCCTGGGCAAACGATATGTCTATCGCCAGCCGTTCGATCAGTTCTTCGAGAGTATCCGAAGGGATCGCTTCGGTACCACCGGATTTCAGAAGGCTCGCGGTCAGTGTGCCCAGGCCGAGTTTGTCGGAGGGTTCGTTGAGTGTACCCGAACGGAAATAAGCAGTCACCGACACCAATGGAAGCGAAGGATCCTCTGCTATGTATGTGCGCAGACCATTGTCGAGAACCTTCCTGTACGGGGTCCCGAGCGGTATTTCCCAATCGAGTTCGGAATAAGTGAGCTTGGTTGGGTGTGAAGGGATTTTTGATTTTCGAGCTTCTGTCGGACTGCTGAGTGCGCACAGTACAGCCGTTCCGATTATTGACAGGATGCCTAATCTGTTCATTGATTTATATCTCCTTCCGCGGATGCCTGTTTTGACGGTGTGGTCAGGATACCGATCGTAGCCTTGTCGGGTATAAGATACCGTTCGACGGCTTCCGAGACCTGAGCCGGCTGAACATCGGCAATTTTCTCCGGATAGGCCGGCATGTCTTCCCAGTTGCCGAGACGCTCAAACCAGGCCAACTGATCCGAGAGCCCTTCGAGACTCTTCAACTTTGATGCAAACGATTTTCGAATTGAGTTCTTGATACGATCCATTTCACTTTGTCGTGGACCTTCTTTTATAAGGTTGGCCAACTCTTCTTTCAGAATAGCCTCAACCGTATCTGGATCGACTCCCTCCTTCAGATCGGCATATACATGAAAGTATCCGTCATGCAGCCGATAGGCATTTGAGGCGCCCGCGCTTGTTGCCAATTCCTCTTTGTTCACCAGGCGGTCATAGAGCCGTCCACTCTTTCCGGAAAGAACCCCCTCGGCTACATCGAGTGGATACAGATCATTGTGCGGGTAGCCCGGGGTATGGAACATCACATCGATACGGGGACGAGCGTTTTCGTGAACAATGAATCGCGTCTGCCCCATCGGCGCCGGCTCGCGGGTCACCACTTCCTGTTTAGGTGTTTCGGCACGAGGGATACTTCCGAAATACCGCCGAATATTTTTCATTTCTTGTTCGGGATTGATATTGCCCGCGAGAACAATCAATGCGTTATCGGGTGTATAGTATCGGTTCACATGATCGTATAATTTTCCCCGCGTGTACGCCCGAATGTCCGACATCCAGCCGATTGTAGGAATCCGATATGGGTGGGCGATGTAGAAGAGAGAAAACAGTCGTTCGAAATACTTGTTTACCGGTCGGTTTTCATATCGCATCCGTCTCTCTTCGGTAACGACATCCCGTTCGCTGTAGAATTCTCGAAGGACCGGATTTGCCATGCGGTCGGATTCGATCCAGTAAAACAGTTCCAGCTTATTTTGGGGAAGCGTGACAATATATGCCGTCATATCGTCGGCGGTCCAGGCATTCAGATGGGTGCCGCCGTTACTCTGATACAGCTCCCAAATCTCGTCTTTAGATATGTATTTGCGCTGCTCTTCGAGTATACTGAAAATCTCCGCTCGCATAGTCTGTATTTGGGAATCGGCTTCGGAAGAGCCTTCCCGGCGAAGCTCCTGGATTTCGGCATCGATAGAATCGATCTTCTCGATATACACTTTTTCTTTCTCATAGTCTTTTGTTCCGAGTCGTTTCGTTCCTTTAAACATCATGTGTTCGTACATGTGGCTCAACCCCGATGTCCCCGGTCCTTCGTACATAGAACCAACGAAGTAGTAGAGGCGGGAGGATACGACGGCAACATTTGTATCCGGCACCATAATTACCTTAAGACCGTTTCCCAGGGTATCGTAGTGAACCGGTATGTCGATTTCGGCAGCCGAAAGAATCGGCACCAATGCCGGGAAAAACAGGATTTGCAGTGCGTTTTTTATTTTCATCTTCATCTCCGGGTAAAACGATGATTTATCATCAAACGGCTTAGTAAAATAATTCATACATTTTCCTCGGACAGTGTAAAACTCGAATTTCGATCATGTGAGCCGGGAACCGACTCGGATTACATTTTGCCCCTCACCACCGTACCAAGGAGTCGTCACGAAATAACCTCTCCATTCTCGCTTGATCTCAGGCCGGCTTTTCTCGTTGCTTATCTAACTAGTGCTTGTCCGAAAAGTCCCTAAAACGGACGCTGAGCCTTTCGAAGCGCCCGTTTTAGGCTGAAATCGCCGGTTTGCTTCATCAATCCGAGCGAAAACAGGACTTTTCGGATGGACACTAACTAATATGCCCCTGCACAAGCGGCTCGAAAGCCGATCTGATATCTTCGCGATTTCTGGAAACTCATTCCGTGAGGACTCCTGAATAGTAAGTACGGATTTCTTCCCCCTATCCTTGTATTTCCTTGTGATTTCCGAATATCCGATGCGAATGCCGCATCAGTTATTTTCTAACCCAAGTTTCGCAGCCGAGAACCGCCGTGCCGAGCGGAGCCGAGGCAGAGCA
>CAYFVL010000354.1:0-5181 GCA_964346405.1 uncultured Fibrobacterota bacterium | reverse complement strand
TCCGGGGAGATACCTTGAGCATTTTTCTACAACAAATCGCGCGCCGGCTTACGCAAAATGCCGTGAGTCGATTGCGAAACCTGGGTTAAGATCTGCGCGGGTAAGTATTCCACCGGACACACCTGACCGAAGGCCGCGAGACCTGGGCTGGAATCGATTGTCAATTAATGATAACTTCTGTATTTCCGGTTCTTACCCGAAAAGTCACAGTCCCTCTTCGACAGAAATGCGACAACCCCAGCAATGCCGTTCGGATTTCATTTCACCTGCGTCGCTCAGAATGCTCTTCCGAAGAGAGGAGGTCGTCATTCACCGTCGCTGTCATCAAGGGCTTCGGGAATGGTATGACGTTTGTCGTCTCGCGCTTCGATCAAGTCTTCCTCGTAAGCCAGAACATATTGTTCCCGCCGGCTGTGGTCGGATTGTTGCTCTTTTTCAACCACGGCCGCGGCTTGGTCGAAGTACCC
Organism: uncultured Fibrobacterota bacterium; assembly: GCA_964346405.1. Classification (GTDB taxonomy): domain Bacteria; phylum Fibrobacterota; class Chitinivibrionia; order Chitinivibrionales; family CAYFVL01; genus CAYFVL01. The sequence continues at coordinate 4,714 of CAYFVL010000354.1, read as the reverse complement.
GAGCCGTCGAAGCAAATCGATCTTCAGGAGTTCCTCGAGAAAAAAAGAATCGGCGTACTTCTGATTTGTGAAACGAGCTTTCTCAAAAAAGTAGAGGGCGCGTCTTCGACATTCGTTTGCCACGGAGGATCTCCGAGGATCGTCGTCACATACCCACGCCCCGTGAAGAGCGGCCCACCCGGCCTCATTGAAATCTTCTATCGATTCGGCAAGCAGAGACCAGCAGAGAAACCCTCCGACACTATCCGAGAATTCCCCCGCCGTGATAAACGTACGGTACTGTTCCGAATCCACCACTCGACGGGTTTCTTCGGATGTACTTTCGGAACTCGGACCGACTCCGATATCCGGGGCCGAGTACCCGCAGGCGAGACATCGCTGCATCCACATGTAGATTGAAGAGCGCATTGCGCCGGAAGGGCGCAGATCCAGATCATATGGATCTGCATTCCACCGAATACCGGCTTCAGCCTGCCTGCTCTTGCTTCCACAAATAAAACACTTCTTCTCAACAAGAGATACTGTCGTCACAATGCCCTTCCGTTGAGTATACGGTATCGTCTACGCGACTGATATTTGAAATGGAGGTCACCCAAGCTTCGCGGCATTCATACCGCAATTGGTGATTGAGAGTTTGGTTGCGGCTAAGCCGCGCCAGACCCTCTATGAAATATACTCAGTGCTTTCAGATTCCGCGTTGGGATACCGGCAAAGGTGCACACCCGGGTCTAACCAGGACGAATCTAATGAGTCGTCACGAAAGTCTGATTCCACTTACGGTTGCTTCGCCGCCCCCAACGACAGTACCATGATTTGCGCATCATCGAGAGGATCGGCATAATACATCTTTCGTACACCGGACCCGACAAATCCCCGGGATTCGTACAATGTTATGGCCGCATTGTTGCGCGAGCGAACTTCAAGATAAACCCTTTTCTCGCCGGCCGAATCAAACCGCTCTATCGCATCCGAAAGCATTTGCCTCCCGATTCCCCGACGACGATACTCGGGGGCGACGGCCAGTTTCAGAATCTCCATCTCATTATCAATAATCCGAAAACAGCAGAACGCCGCGATATTATCGCGAACCAAGGCCAAACGCAGGAAAACATCGTTGGATGAGAGACTTTCTCTGAAAGCGGATACGCTCCAGGCGGGGGAATCGCAAATTCGATCGATTTCGGCGACAGAGGGCAGATCGAATACATCGGCGGAGCGCATCTCCGGAACATCTTCAGCACTAATCCCGCCCATATAGCCTACCGTTTTGACAGAAAACCGTGAACTTCACGCGACGTTCGGCACTCGAGGAGCTTATCTTTGACCTCAGGTGTGCTGAACAAAGAGCCGATCTCGGCGAGAAATTGAATATGTGGTCCCGTGGTATGTTGCGGTGAAACGACCATAAAAAACACCTGACTCGGTTGACCGTCGAGTGACTGAAAATCCACGCCTTCTTTCTTGAGCCCAACCGCAATTGCCAACCCAAGAGCCCCGTCGGTTTTGCCGTGAGGAAGCGCGATACCGTTTTGCATGCCGGTGCTCATAGTCTTTTCCCGATCAAGCACCGCCTGAAGAGCCTGTTTTCTATCGGTGAGTTTGCCGTGCCTGTCGAGACAATCAATGAGTTCGGTAATGATCTCTTCCTTTTGTTCTCCTTTCAGATGCATGATAATACAACGGGGATCCAACGCCTTGCCCAGATGAACCTTCGTCTTGACGCCGGCGATAACGAGGTCTTTTGCAAGGGTTTCCGGTTTGGCCAGATGTCTGACCTTTTCGATAAGATTGCTAAGCTGCACGAGTGTTTCGTAAACAATGGTTTTAACGAAAGGGACATCGTCGGGTGTAGTCTCGAACGAGATCGATTGCTCGTATCTATGAAACGTAATGAAAGTGCTTCGTTGCCGCATATGATAGACATCGTGATCAGTCGTCAGGTGATGAACGAAGTAGCCTTCGCTCTGGAAATACTCGAGTGCGTTCGTTTCGAGCATCTGGGTCAATTCCGGTGACTCAAAATTGAAGGAAGTGATAACCTTTTCCTCCGTTTTTACTTCTTTGCGCGTTCCCTTCTGCTTTGTCAGTGATGCGCTCAGTAGAAGCGGGGTCGTCACGGTTGTGATAAGAGTCATAACCACGGCGACTCCGAAGATCGTGTCGTCGAGGATGCCGTAAGACAATCCGATTCCCGCGATAATGATCGCAACCTCGACACGCGGCGACATGCCAAGACCGATTCGCAGTGCGCCGATTCGATTGAAATTGAGAAACAACGCAGGGACTCCGCATCCAACCACTTTTCCGGTAATCGCAGCAACCGTGTAGATGCCGCCGAACACCAGAACATCAAACGACAATAATTCTCCGATATCGACAAGCATCCCGGTGATGGTGAAGAATACGGGCACAAAGAACTTGAAAAGAGGTTCGAGAGCATCCTGCACAACATACTTGAGATCTGTCTTGGACAGCGTAAGTCCCATCACGTACGCACCGATGATCATCGCCAGACCGGCTTTCTCGAAAACACCCGCCAGGAGCAGTGCCAGACCAAGTGCCAGAACCGAGATCACACCTACATCGCCGACTTTTTTAAGGAATCCGCTGATTTTGTGGGCCAGAATAAGTCCAAGCACCGTGAAGCCGAGCCACACCGAGACGGCTTTCAAAGCGACCGCAATCACGGTTCCCCACCGGCTCCCCTGGTCTTCGGCACCTGGAGCGACAATAGTTGCCCCCGCCACAACTGCAAGAAGAATTATCCCGATAACATCATCGAGAACCGCCGCCGCGATAATCGTGACCCCTTCGGGAGAATCAAGTTTTCGTTTCTCGGAAAGAATGCGTACGGTAATACCAACCGAAGTTGCGGTTGCGATAATGCCGAGAAACAGACATCGCGGGTCGGCAAACGTGGCATCGAGCATAATCGTGCCGACCCAGGCACCCAGACTGAATGAGACAACCGCTCCTCCGATACCGACCAGAAAACCGGTTACCGAGAATTTGATCAGCATGGCAAGATCGGTCTCGAGCCCGGCATAGAACAACAGTATGATCGAAGCTATTGTGGAAAAACCGTACAGCTCGGGGGAAATGCTCAGAGCCTGACCGGAACTTATTGGGAAAAGTCCGAGGGGAAAGCCGGGGATCGGTATTGAACCCAGTACTGAATGCCCGATAACAATACCCGCGACCACTTCGCCCAGAACTGAGGGAAGCCGAAGCATTTTGAACAGTCTGCCACCAAGGAACGCGGCGAAAATGATGAATCCCAGTTGCATGACCAGATTGGCCATGAGATGGACCATCTCATTCCCGCCCGATTCCCCACCCGAGGAGGCTGTCGCGGAAGTCGCCGAAATCAGTGCTGTCAAGAAAAAGATATTTCGTTTCATTACAAGCAGCTCCGTTCAATTCAGGACATACACATTCCCGGCGATAATCTTGCATACGCCGAAACTACGTCATTGATCGTTCGACCACGGTGACCGAGGGGTTCGAAGTATCCTTTTTTGAACAGAAAAAATGATCTGTGTAAGCTACTGCTATGAGAGAGGACCCAAAATACATATCGGGAGGCGAACGGAGTTATACAAAAGGCGGGAAATTAATCAAGTTTTGAGTATAAACGGTCTTTGAGCATCTGGAGCCCCCTTTTTTTCAGCTTTTTCACAACCTGCAGTGAACAACCGAGTTTTTGTCCCGCCGCTTCGGCAGTGTGCACCGAATGGCGCCCCAGCCCAAAGACAAGAATCAAAACTGAACGTTCGCGGGGAGGCAGTTCGACTACTTCCGAAAGCATTTCCTTGTCGACGGCATGTTGATCGGGAAGAACAAGATTGGTGTCGGGTATAACATCGTGCAGATTGGATTCCTGACCTTCCTCGTCTTCTATCGGAGCATCCAGAGAGACGTAGGTCATCGGGAGATCTTCGTCTTTTGGTGTGCGGATCAGCTCCGACCGGCTGATTTCGTTCCGCATCGCCTTCTCAATCCATTTGATGCTGAACGATTTGAAGGACATCGGTCCACGGGCATCGTACCGCTGAGCCGCGGTGACCAGCGCCAGTCTGCCGGCACCGACAATATCCCCGGCTTCGGCTTTTCCACGATACCGCTTGGCGATCACGTGGACCAAACCGATGTTGTCTCGGACCACTCGCTGCAGTGCGGCCTGGTCGCCGTCACGGATTCGGTCAAATAATTTTAGATAACTCATAGGCTTACGAAAGATATCCCCAGGTGTATTCCCTGCGCAAACAATGCCATGCCGTAGTTACAACAAAGAGCACTCTCAATGACAACCAAATGGCGTTGCTCCCAAATAAAAGTGACGCAAATACATGACGGAGCATCCTGATATGGATCATTTTCCCCTCATTGCCCGCCCAAATCGCCTCGGATAAGAAATGCTTGTCCTGAACAGACCCCGAGCGATCGGGAGTAGAGCCACATGTTCTCGACCGAATTTCAAACGGAAGACGGTTAATTAAGAGAAACATACTCCATTTTACCATCTTCGACAAGAACCCAAAAATCTGAGTTCGGTTGGCCCTGTTGGCGGTACGGTGAAAGTACGAATATTAACCGGAGGTAATTTGGCTCAAATGGACGGAATTGCTAGCCCAAGTTTCGCAGCCGAGAACCGCCGTGCCGAGCGGAGCCGAGGTGGAGCAGTATGCGTAAGATGTTGTGCGAGATTGACTTA
>CAYFVL010000353.1:0-5192 GCA_964346405.1 uncultured Fibrobacterota bacterium | reverse complement strand
TGTGGATTGCAATGAAATTTCCGTTCCTACAGAGATGTCACGCCTAACGGCGCTACCGAATTTCCGTTTTGCCGTACGAAAAATCCATGCAAGGTCGTAATCGGAGGTCGTCGTTCTTCAGGTCCGGCAGGGCCGGCATCTTTGTAGAAAAGATCCAACAACGTAACACCCAGAGCCCCACTCGGGGCGACATGTCGGTCCCGCGGACCTTGTTGATTGCAATGAACATTCCTTTCCTGCAAAAATGTCACGCCTGATATGGGTTCCGGTGGGGGGCGGGCCGCGCACTCTATGGTTATTTTTTCAACCAACATCGCCACATCCCCGGGCCGACCTACCCCTCGGGGGCCAGATACGACAGGGCCTGCTTGAAATCCGGTGGGTAGGGGGCGGTGATCTCGATCCGTTCATTCGTTACCGGATGCATGAACGCCAACGTACGAGAGTGAAGGGCATGGCGGTCAAAGCATTTCAATATGCGATAGGCAAACGGTCGCTCCAGCGGCGGCTGCCTGAGTATGCATTCCCGTCCGCCTCCGTATGTATCGTCGGCCAGAATTGGGAAACCCGAGTGGGCGGCGTGGACGCGGATCTGATGCGTCCTTCCCGTATGCAGAATGAATTCGAGTAGAGAAATACCCGACTGGTACGCTTTGAGGCGGTACTCGGTCAGTGCCGGTTTCCCATGCCGTATGACGGCGCGTTTCAGAGGATCTGAGCGACTGCGACCAAGCGGCGCTTCTATGCGTCCGTTTTCTTCGGGCATGCGCCCGATACAAATTCCAGCATACGTCTTTTCTACGGTCCGATTCGCGAATTGCAGGCCCAACGCCGCATGAACCGCATTATTTCGTGCGACGACCAGAACCCCGGTCGTATACTTGTCGAGACGATGAACTATTCCGGGCCGGTTCGACTCGTAGCCGTCGGAAAGACCCGGAAACGAATGCAGAAGCGCGTTCACCATAGTCCCCGAGCGGTTCCCGCTTCCCGGATGAACCACCAGGCCCGACGGTTTGTTTATCCCCAGAAGGTACTCATCCTGATATAGCACATCCAACGCAATATCTTCGGGAGCAAGATCCGGTGTTTCCCGCGCAAACGTAAATTCGTCTTCTCGAACGGTAACGATGTCACCAGTCTTCAGGCGTCGATTCTTCTGTGCCGAATGGTTGTTGACCGTGACGTTCCCCGACTCTATTGTCCGTTGTATGCGTGCACGAGACAAGGAACTCAGAATTTTCGAAAGGAATTGGTCGAGTCTCCGTCCCGTTTCCGATTCGGGCACGGTGATCGTTCGCGAAGCAGCGCAATTATCTGTGGTTTTGTGTAGTTCGTGCAATCAGTGGGCCTCCGGTGTCGACTCATGCGCCATACGTTTCTCCCGTTTCTCCTGTTTTGCGTCACGGGCAAACTGAATGAGCATGAGTATGACTCCGACAGTAATGTACACATCAGCCATATTGTACGTCGGCCAGTAATACACGTCGGGAATACCCATTCGAATGAAATCGACAACTCCTTTGGCCGGGTGCATGATCCGATCGAAAAGGTTTCCCAGCGCCCCGGGAAGAATCAAAGCGATTCCCCAATGAATCAATGCGCCACCATTGCGGATCTGATGATAGTATACCAGCAGAAAAATCACCGCAATCGTTGTGAAAATGTAAAAGAACAGATTAGTCGGAAACCATGAAACCAGGTCACGGGGATTCAGCCCGAATATGGCCCCATCGTTATAAAGGAGATGGAATTGGAAATACCTTCCAACAACCTCCACCGGCATTCTTCCCGTCAAATTCCGTACAGCGGCCATTTTAGTGCCGATATCGATAATAAGACCGATACCGGTGACAATCGCCAGGAAAAACCACCGCCGTTTACCATCAAACGTCATTTCAAATCCCTCTCCTCAAAAATGGGAAAAAAACAATGAACTCGTAGTATGGATACTCGTCTATGTGCAACAATCACAATGCGTCAAAGACCTCATGTATATTTTCGACCTGCGTGGCGCTCAAATCACAAAACGAATGTAGCAGGTATTTTCAGACAGAGAGTCTAATATGGTAAAAATCCGCTCTTTCATCAAGATAATTCGTCCCGGCAACGTTCTGATGGCCGGATCGGCTGCCGCTCTGGGGATCTGGTTTGCGGGCGTACGCCCCGCGTGCCCGTGGTCTTATGTGTTCATCGCGACCGCGGCTATGTTGGCGTCGGCATTTGGAAACGTCATCAATGATCTGTTCGACCTCACAACCGACCGCATCGCGCATCCCGACCGTCCATTGCCACGCGGCGACATTTCAGTACCCGGAGCACGTAAATATGCGGCAGTCCTGGCGGTGATCGCGGTTGCCGCGGCGGCCGGCGTATCCCCGATACACTTCATTGGTACCCTCGTTCCTCTCCTGCTGCTGACCCTGTACGCTGGATGGTTGAAAGGGACACCGTTTCTAGGCAATGTTCTGATCAGCGCACTTGTTGCCTATGCTCTCGTTTTCGGAGGGCTGAACGGTCCTCGTATCGAGCGGATTTTCATTCCCGCAATACTTGCATTTCTCCTCAATTTCGCCAGGGAAATCATAAAGGACGTTCAGGATCTTCCGGGAGATCGCAGCGCCGGCATAACAACTACCGCCGAGATTTCCTTTCCCATCCTTCAGGTTGTCATGATTGCATCCGCGACGCTGTACCTTATCCTTCTACCCCTTCCGACGATCCTGAACCATTTTGGTCTGATTTATGTGGGTATCTGCGTTTTCGCGGTTCTTCCTTTGCACATAGTATGGGTATACCTCCTTTCGAGACCTTCGAACAAGAATCCGGCACGCATATCGGGATTGATCAAGCTGGAAATGCTCGCGGGTCTACTTGCTCTGGGCATCGATCAGGTATCCTGAAAGCGACGGACTCTCACCCCTGGAAAACAACAACAACACCATCAATCATTAGTTGGTTAGAACATGCGGTATGCAACAACCTTTTTATACAGGTGAGCAGAAAATGCCTGCCTCGCGAGCCGGATACCCGTAGATTTACGGTATAACGGAAAAGAAGCGATTCTTCTGGAAATTCGTGCAAACTACCCCGAGCCGATGACAAAATGCGTATCGAACGACTCCTCGCCATGATGGTCCTTCTGTTGAGCCGACGAAGTATTACGGCAAAACAAATATCGGAACGGTTCGGCATTTCCATTCGGACGGTCTACCGGGATATCGATACACTTAACGCCGCCGGTATTCCCATTGTTTCATTTCAGGGAAATGGTGGCGGATATTGCCTGATGGAAGACTATCGTATCGACCGAAGAATACTGTCGAGCGAAGAAATGGGATCTATACTATCTGCATTCAAGGGGCTCAACGCTGCAATTCCCCATGAAAGTTTTGAGCGGATAATCGATACTTTCGACGGTCTTGCCGAAGATCCGGCTGATTCACGTACAATGCGGAAACCAGGAGAGTATCTGACGCTCGATGTCATGCCATGGGGAGTAGGCGCGAAATTCCGGTCTCATCTCAATGATCTATACCGCGCCGTCAGAGAAAACCGGATTGTCCGTTTTACCTACCGTGACCGCAACGGAACGCCGTCAACACGCACCGTGGAACCCCTCAGACTGGTGTGCAAATCATTTATCTGGTACTTGCACGGATTCTGCCGTATCCGAAACGATTTCCGCCTTTTCCGTCTGTCTCGCATACGCGATATCCACCTGCGTCCCGAAACATTTGCGCCTCGGGATATCCCCACGGAACAAAAGGATCTGGATGCGGAATGGAATTCGGCCCCGACAAAACTGGTGCTCCGGTTTTCCCCGCGAAAGCGGTTCCATGTCGAGGAGTACTTTGCCGAGGAAAATGTTCAATGCCTCCCCGACGGTTCACTCCGTGTTGCCATGAATATTCCCGAAGACGAATGGGTCTACGGAATGATCCTCAGTCACGGCAGCGATGTCGAAGTGCTTGAGCCGCTACGAATACGACAAACTATCGCGGAGCACGCGAAAAAAATTCAAAAACTTTATCAAACCTGACATAAGGATGTCACCAGGCAATGGTATCTTTGTAAAGCAGTTACCAGGCGGCTATTCCGACGGTCCGAAGGGTCTCAGAATCCGGTAACAGGTTCGACGACACTGAATACGAGCGACTTTTCGAAGCATTTTTCCGCTCATTCCGAGCCCGGTTCGAAACTTGGGCTGGAGCAGCGGAATCAGCCTCTTTGGACACGGAGCCGGTCGTCCTCGATGTTATTAACAAAAACAAAATGCACGGAGGTAAAGATGAATTCACGGGAGCAGGGGCCATTTTGCCAGAGTTGCGCGATGCCGATGCACAAACCCGAAGACTTCGGTATCGAAGCAAACGGCATTCGAAGCAATGATTACTGCACGTACTGCTATCAGGAAGGCGCATTTGTTCAACCGGATATCACCCGGGAAGGAATGATCGATTTTTGCACGAATATATTGATGGAGAAAGGCATCATGCCCAAAGAGCAGGCCTCGATCATGCTCAAACAGACTATCCCGAATCTGAAGCGGTGGAAATAGGCTAGTTACCGGTTTGATGTGAACAAAATGCAGAACGGCTTTCGGGCGTACCCGAAAGCCGTTCTGTTTTTTAATCCTAAAAGAACACAAAGACTACTGTTCTTCGTTCTCTTTCTTTTCTTCCTTTTTTTCCTCGGGGGCGGGAGCCGCGGATCCCTCCTCAGCCTGTTCGGCCTGCTGCTCGGCCTTTTCCCGTTCGACCCGTTCCTCTTCAGTCATTTTCAGAGGATGCTGCTCAATATACGTTTCCCACTCATCCTGCGAACGATCTTTGAACACCTCGGCTACGCTGAGTACAATCTTGCGCCCTTCGATGTCAAATTCGATAACTCGTGCTTCGACGGAATCACCGACATCGTACATCTGCGACGGATGTTTGAGATCGACACCAAGTTCCTTGATCGGCACAAACGCCTCGATTTCGGAATCAAGCTCGACGACCAGTCCACGGTCGAGAATACGAGCCACTTTACCGGTGACCTCGGTTCCCACTGTGAATTGTCCCGCAAGAGTTGTCCAGGGGTCTTCAGAAAGCTGTTTGATTCCGAGTGAAATACGACGTTTCTGTTCGTCGATGTCCAGAACCTTCACCTGTACGGTTTCGCCCTTCTTCAGGACTTCACCCGGGTGA
>CAYFVL010000352.1:0-5245 GCA_964346405.1 uncultured Fibrobacterota bacterium | reverse complement strand
GGGAACGAAAATCGCCTCGCCTAAATTCACGCCAATTGTCGGACACCACACTAGAGAAATTATCTTGTGCGATGAGCGTCGGCAAACCGAGGCCCTGTGCCGAGCCATGCGCTTCGATTATTTTTCAATGTTTCAGCCTCCAGGCGACCGAGCCGGCCGTGATCGAGGAGCCTGCGACAATTTTGTTTTGTGTGTTCTATAAGTACCCGGACTGAGCACCCTTCGCGAACTGATACGCCGGCGATCTATAAGGCGATTACTATGTAAGAACAGTCGAAATCTGGAAGAATACAGGTAAGTCGTTGTTAAATAATAGGTTGACCGTAATTTTCCGCGTGGATTGTTCAATTCGGTGTTCATAACCTTTCAAATGTAGGGGGGGGGATTTTTTCATGCCCGAAAAAGACCTCGATATCGTAGCTGCGGGACATCTGTGTCTGGATATGATCCCGAAGTTCACGACTGAGGAAAAGCAAGCCGGTGTGGCAAACATTCTGGTTCCCGGCAAGATGATCGACATGGGTAAGTGTGTGGTCGCGGGCGGCGGGCCGGTCACGAACTCGGGTGTTTCGATTCATCGCCTGGGAGTCAAAACGGAGTTGATCGGCAAATGCGGAAACGACGATTTCGGCAAAGAAATCATGCGGTGGTACGACGAGCACGAGAAAAAATTCGAGGGACTCCGAATGGTTCCCGGCGAATCGACCTCGTACACAATCGCGATCTGCATACCGGGCGTAGACCGTTTTTACCTGCACCATTGCGGAGCCAACGACACGTTCGGCTATGAAGATGTCGATTTCAGAATCGTCGGGCGATCTCGTATGTTTCTCTTTGGCTACCCGCCCTGGATGAAGCGAATTTACGAAAACACCGGTGCCGAACTCACGAAAATTCTCGGAAAAGTGAAAGAACTCGATGCAACGACCGCTCTGGACCTTTCGATCCCGGATCTCGAGGGATATGCCGGCCAACAACCGTGGGACAAGATTCTCGAGGCGTGGGTACCGCTGACCGATATCATGGTGCCGAGTGCCGAAGAGGTCTACTTCTTCCTGAAAAAGGATGAATTCCTCAAACGGAAGCATGAGATAGGCGACCAGGGAACGGTCCTCGACGAAATGACACCTGAGGAGATTCAGGATCTGGCCGACCGCATGATCGACATGGGTACCGGTGTTGCCATGGTAAAACTGGGTCATCGTGGTCTGTATGTCCGTACCGCCGGCAAAGATCGACTCGAGAAATTCGGTGCTGCGCAATGCGGAGATATCGATAACTGGGCCGATCGGGAATTGTGGTTCCCCGTGTACGAAGAGGATTCCTTTGTGGGTGCTCTTGGTTCGGGTGATTCGGCAATTGCCGGGTTTCTGTCGGCATTCGTTCGCGGCTACACGGTCGAAAATTGCCTCAGGTACGCGAACGCGGCCGGAAGTATGAACGTGACCGTGCCCGACGGGCTTTCCTGGAATAAAGGGTTCGACGATCTCACGAAGAGAATCGAAGCCGGATGGGAAGTGAAGCCGGACAAGCTCGATGCCGAGGGCTGGAGCCACAAGGACAAGTTCTTTGTTGGTCCCCGCAACAAAGGGAAATGGGAAGAAAAGTAGGATTTTTTTCTGCCGGGGGTGATGCTTCATTGCCTCCGGCAAAATTCTATCCGCTCTCCAAAAACTGAGGCGGATGAATCAGACCACAGCACCTAACATAGCCGAAGCTGGTGTAGATGTTTTCCGTGATCGGTCGACCCAACTGAATACCGAAATGATTAAACAGTTCATCAATAGTAATGTCCCGGCAGCGGGACGCCGAAGGGCTTTATAAGGAGAGGTACGGATATGTCGATAGAACGTATGATCGATTCAATGACTCTGGACCAGAAAATCGCACAACTGTTCCTCAGCGGAATCTGTGCGGAGGAGTCACTCGACGATGTCCGGGCCTACATGGATGAAAACCATTTCGGTGGATACTCACTTTCCTATAATTTTGCTCGATTCATCCGTGGTGGAAGCTATCACGACTGTGGTATCGGCAAGTATGTCCCGATAGATCAGACCGCCGAATTCCTCCACAAGGTCAAAGAGTTGTCCTGGGAGATTATGGATGTTCCCACAATCTGTACACTCGACCAGGAAGGTGGGATGGAGGAGAGTGAATTCCGACGGACTCCGGTTGTCTTGACACCGAATCAGATGGGAATTGCGGCAATCGGTTCGGAAGAGGAAGCCTATGCCGCGGCGCATCTCTCGGCGAGCCAGTTGAAAGCGATCGGTGTCGACATGCTCCTGGGCCTGTGCATGGATGTGAACTCAAACCCTGAAAACGTCGAAATTGCGCACCGCGCACTGGGGGACCTGCCCGAAGTGACGGCCAAACTGGGCATACAAATAATCAGAGGATATCACGACGGCGGGCTGTTTTGTACGGCGAAGCACTTCCCGGGACGAGGTAACGCCGGGGGAAACGCCCACTCCGACCTCGATGTTCTGGAGATGGATCGGGAACACTACGACAAGGTCGAATTCGTGCCGTTCAAGGCGGCAATCGCCGCGGGTGTCGATATGGTTATGTTGTCTCACACCATATATCCGGCTCTGGGAGACGACAAACTGCCGGCTTCGATGTCGCCGGTTGTCGTCAAAGAGGTTCTTCGTGGAGAACTCGGGTTCAAGGGAATCGTGTACACCGACGATATATCCATGTTGGCCATATCGAAGATTTGGGGCGTACCCACCGCCTGCGCAATGGCCTTTGAGGCCGGCAACGATATGATTCTCATGAAGGTCAACCGTGAGCTGACTCCCGCGGTAGAGGAGACCAGGCGTTTCATAAAAGAAGGCCGTCTCACCGAAGAACAGATCACGGCATCGGTCGAAAAGGTTCTTCGCCTTAAGGAAAAGTACGGTATGTTTGATCGTAAACCATTCGATCGCGAGGCCGTTCTCGCCAATGTCGGAACTCCCGAACAGCAGGAAACCGGACATCGCATTGCACGTAAGGCGGTGGTCGCCCTCAAGAACCAGGATGACATTTTCCCGCTTTCAAAAGAGAAGTTCCGGGTACCGCTGGTCGTCGCCTGCCGCGACCGAAGCGTGTCGGTGGCAAATGATCCACTCCGCTCACACGACATGCTTGCGGAGAGTGTTCGAAGGTATTTTCCGAACACCCGTTGCACTCTTCTCGACCAGGCCCCCACGAAAGATCAGATCTGGGAGCTTGAAGGATTGGTCAAGAACGCGGACATAGTCGTTTTCGCCATGCATGCGGTTCGGAGCGGGGAAGCGGCACAGGGCCAGTATGCAAAGGCTCTTGAAGCGCTCGAAGCCTCTACTCAATATGGGAAACCGGTTGTAGCAATAATTATGGGCGCGCCGTATGTTGCCGCACAAATTCCTGAAAAAGTAAAGGGCATTACCTGCGCATTCGGTGTTACACCGACAACGATTGAAGCGGTAGTTGATCTGATGTGCGGGGCTATTCCGGCCGTGGGTAAGAACCCGGTCCAAATCAATGACGATATGCCGCGGGGCATGAGGTGTGACATTGCCGGTAAGTAGTGCCTGTCCGCCCCCCCCGTTTATCGAGTCCCGAATTAACTTCGGGAAGATGAACCTGTCGATTGGGGCCGAAAAAGGGCGTCTTCCCGATTAAAATCGGGACTCGGTGTTCATTTTCGGGGGTTTTCGGACAGACACTATATTATTCCGGGTACAGCTCAACCGTTGGCCGAGGGAAACCATACCATGAATTTCTCCAAAATTGAGGGCACATCAAACGACTTTATCCTGACCGACGAACTCTCGTCCCCCTCTCCGGAGGACGCCATTCGATTGTGCGACCGACGGCGCGGGATAGGCGGGGACGGCCTGATTCTCGTCTTGCCCTCGGATAATGCCGATTTCCGTATGCGGATAATCAACTCCGATGGGAGCGAGGCGCAGATGTGCGGGAACGGTATGCGCTGTTTCTACCTGTTCCTCGAACGAAAGATGCTTGTCGGGCCGGGTACGAAAGTCATGGTCGAAACACTCGCAGGTCCGATAGGTGTCGAGCGGGCCGATTCCGAGCGGATCAGAGTTGATATGGGGCCGCCGATACTTTCCGCGCCAAAGATACCTGCAATTCAGACCGAGGGGAAGGTGATTGATTCACCTCTAACGGTTGAAAATCACGAATACCGAATTACCGCGGTATCAATGGGGAACCCGCATGCCGTGGTGTTCACCGACGACCTCTCCGATAAAATGGTTCTGGCCCTCGGCCCCGCATTTGAGCGTCATTCCTTCTTTCCCGAACGCGTGAACACCGAATTCATCCGGATAATTAACCGTAGTGAAATGGATATGCGAGTATACGAACGCGGTGCCGGAGAGACATTTGCCTGCGGGACCGGCGCATGCGCCGCGGTCGTTGCCGGACGCCTCAACGGCCTGGTAGATGAATCCGTCACGGTGCATCTTCGGGGCGGTGATTTAATGATTGAATGGGACGGGAACGAGAAAAACCCTGTTTTCCTCACCGGTCCGGCCCGGCACGTCTTTGACGGTTTCATTGAGTTCTGATTATTACTTACGCGGAGTCAGAAAAACCGAATTCTCCCGATACTCTCGCGGGGACACGCCGTGATATCTCTTAACCCAAGTTTCGCAATCAACTCACGGCATTCTTTTGACTCGACAAGCCCCCTGGCAACCTCCGCCCGCTTTTGATCGATATACGACTTCAAACCGATCCCGAATTCCTTGCGAAACCGAGAGGATAAATGGCCCGACGACATACCGAGACTCTGGGCCAGAGCTTTGACCCTCGGCCCCTTTTTCAGATTCTGGTTAACCAGATTAACAATGTTTTCCGAAAACTCTCCATCCGGCTTCTCCGGGGCCTCATAAAGAATCATAAGAGCCGAAATCAGGTGTTCGACTATTCGCTCTTCCGGTCCCGAAAACCACCGTCTGCGTGGCACTATGCCGGCGAGCGAGTTAATCAGAAAACGGGCGGTCGACGAGTTTTCCACCACCACAACATCAGGTCCCGCAACTTCATATACCTGATCGAATCGAAATGACAAATATCGGACCCCGGTCGGTAGATACTCCAGCCGATGGATAACTCCCGGCCGAATGTACAGCACACTCCCTTCGGGAAGAGTACACCTGCCCCCTCCACAATGCAGCACCGCCTCTCCTCCTAGTGTGGTGTCCGACAATTGGCGTGAATTTAGGCGAGGCGATTTTCGTTCCCA
>CAYFVL010000351.1:0-5319 GCA_964346405.1 uncultured Fibrobacterota bacterium | reverse complement strand
AAGCCGCCCTGATATCTTCGCGATTTCTGAAGACTTTATTCCGTTACGACTCCTTGGAATGGTATCCATGAGAAATAATCTGGATTTCCGAATCGCCGACTGTGCCGATCGGCTGGGACTCGAGGCACGCAAGACCGTTCAACAAAATCCCTGGAAGGGAGAGTTCTGGAAACCCTGTCCGGGAACCACCGAGGGGTATCTGTGTTGTGGGTATCAGATCATCAGCCCCATATTCGGCTGCGGAATGTACTGCGCATATTGCATCTTGCAAGTGTACTTCGATGATCATCGTCAGGTGGTGCACGGCAATTTCGACGACCTCGAGGCCGAGTTGCGGAGTCGCCTTGAGAAGTGGAAGGGCGTGGTTCGGCTGGGGAGCGGTGAGTTCGCCGACAGCTTGTATCTTGAGCCCGAGTATGGGGTATCCCGGAAATTGGCGGAGCTGTTGGAAGTCTATCCTAACGCCCTCATTGAATACAAGACAAAGAGCCGAAATGCCCACTACCTTAAAGGAATTCCTCGACCCGATAAAGTCGTGCTCGGATTCTCACTTAATTCGGAAAAGGTTATCGAGCAGTTTGAGTATGATACCGCATCGCTCGATGAGCGGCTCGATATGGCCAAATGGGCCGAAGAGAACGGGTTCTGGGTAGCATATCATTTTGATCCGATGCTATACTATCCGGGGTGGGAGGTAGAATATCGCGAGGTCGCTAAAAGAGCTGTCGGCGCCCTTCGGGATCCGGGCCGCATCGCCTGGTGGAGTATGGGAGGTTTCCGCTCAACCCCCGCTTTAAAAACTTATTTACGCGACAAGGGCGTACACCTACCGCTATTCTCGGGTGAAATGGTGCTTGGGAAAGATCGCAAATACCGCTATGTACGCCCCATACGTGTTGAGTTCTATTCGGCCGTTCGGGAAGAACTCGATTCCATTGCGCCCGGTACAACGCTGTACCTCTGTATGGAGAGCCCGGAAATCTGGCGCGATTCGGGTATGACTTCGCGGATTCCACAGGGGTTGCCCTCCTATCTCGATAGAAGGGCGGAGCAGATGCTTGGATTGGTATAGCTTTGGAAACCCGATCTATATTTCGATCTCATCGATACGATACTCTGGGAGATTATGATGAATACACCGACAATTGGTAATTGCAAACTGGGGGAAATACCGCGTGTTGTGCTGATCGTCGATCATATGATCGATCCCGAACGGTTGGCCTATCTCACCCGTGAGGGAGCCGATATCCTGGAGATCCGAGCCGACCTGTTTGACGCCCCGTTTGAAAAAGTCTGTTCATACGTCGGTTCCATCAAAGAAGCGATCCGTGTGCCGCTGATCGGGACACTTCGTGAAACAGAAGAAAACAGAGAAGATCGCATAAGTCGCTTTTGTCGATTGATCCCTCAGGTAGATGCCGTCGATATCGAGGTCGATACTCCGATTCGTGACGACGTGATAGCCGCCTGTGTGGGAAAGACCGTGATGGTTTCCGAACATAACTATGTAGAGACTCCCGACGAAGCCGGGCTCGCGGCGGTTGTTGATGAAGCCGTTTCGGCCGGGGCCGATATTGTTAAATTGGCGGTTACCGCCCGTTCGCAGTCTGATGTAGTCCGTCTGCTGCGCTTCACCGCTGAGAGAGAGGAAAACCTGGTAACGCTCTCAATGGGAGATATCGGCATGATCTCGCGGGTCGCCGCACCACTTTTCGGGTCTTTGTTCACGTATGCCTTTGTCGGGCAGGCGGTGGCACCGGGACAGCTTCCGTTCGAAGAAACCATAATGGAAATGCGACGATATTATCCTTCGTTTTCCAGAAACGCCTGAACCGCACGGCTTAGCCCGACTCATGAGTTCGAGATCTGTACCAGTTTTGTCAGCTTTTCCAAAGCGGCTCCGGTATCGATGGACTGTTTAGCAGCGGCCAATCCCTCCCGCGGGGTTTCCACCAGTCCCGCGGCGGCAATCGCGAATGCCGCATTGAGCAGAACAACGTCACGATGAGGATCTTCTTTCCCCGAGAGTATCTCCCGAAGGATTTTTGCATTGTCTTCGGCTGTGCCTCCAAGAATAGTATCCTCCGGAGCGGGGGATATCCCAAAATCCGTTGGAGATAATGTATATGTCTCAACCGTACCATTGTGAAGCTCCGATATCCTGGTGTCGTCGGAAATTGAAAATTCATCGATCCGGTTCATGCCGTGGACCACAAATGCTCGGGTACTACCCATGTTCTTTAGTACTTCTGCAAGGGGTTCGGTCAACTCGGGTGCATATACTCCGATAAGTTGGTTTTCCGCGCCGGCCGGATTTGTGAGCGGTCCCAGAAGATTGAAAATGGTACGAACCGCCATTTCCTTTCGCGGGCCGATTGCAAATTTCATCGCTTTGTGAAGTGAAGGGGCGAACAGGAAGCTGATCCCCACTTTATCGAGACAAAACTTCATTTTTTCCGGTGGCATGGAAACATCGACTCCAAGAGCTTCGAGAACGTCGGCGCTACCGCTCTTGCTTGAAACCGATCGGTTACCGTGTTTGGCGACCCGCGCTCCCGCACCGGCGGCAACAAAGGCGACGGCCGTGGAAATATTGAACGTGTTCGACCCGTCTCCTCCCGTTCCGCAGGTATCGACAAGGTACTCTCGACTCTCGGGTAGTATGGGCGTGGCCTTCTCTCTCATTATTTCGGCGGCACCCGTGATCTCATCGGCGGTTTCTCCTTTCATCCGAAGCGCTATCAGAAACGCACCGATCTGGGCGTCGGTAGCTTCGCCGCTCATGATGATTTGGAATACGGATCGGGTCTCCGCGCGGGTCAGTGATTCGCCCGATATGAGTTTCTTGAGCGCCTCATGTAAAGTCATACCTTCTCCGAATGAAATTTGGGTCGTAAAAACAGCATCCACGGGTTCACTCAACCGCAACCTGGAACCGAAACGGTCGCCGTCTCGACAATTTGGCGGAATCCAAAACGGAATGCCTTGTGACGCCGTCCAAGTCGGCAATACTATGGAATATGATATATTCTCTCGGCAGGCGCCAACCCACGGTCCACATGAGGAGTCAACAATAAAACGGCCGAAGGCCGGAACTCCAAATGCAACCGGACGCAATGACAACGCTTTGAGCAGGCTGCGAAACCTGGGCACTCACTCGGAGAACAGGTCCACTTCCACAGGGAGTTTGAAGAAACCATGAATTCGTCCAGGAAATTCAAAACGTCGAAAAACTCTCCTTCGAGTCGCATGCCCGCCGTTGCTGAAAACGCGCCGCAGGCGAAATTTATCAAATCGGCTGCGGGGGAAGCCGGTTTCCCACGGGGAACGCTCCCGGAGTATTGTCTGCTGGGACGATCGAACGTAGGCAAGAGTTCGTTTATCAATCACGCTTTTGCGCGAAAGAATTTGGCGAAAGTCGCCAAACGCCCGGGGAAGACCGACCTTGCAAATTTTTTCGGGGTTGAAGATACAATGATCTGGGTGGATTTGCCCGGTTACGGATACGCCCGGAAATCCCACGGCGAAACCCGAAGGTTGGGCCGGCTGATCGACGAATACTGCACTACGCGCACTAACCTCGTTGGAGCCATTCTGTTGCTGGATATCCGGCATCCCGGTCTGAATCATGACTGTGCGGCAATCGAATGGTTACACCAGAATGAATTGCCTTTCCTGCCCGTTTTGACCAAAGCGGACAAATTGTCGGGGAATGCCGGCGCCAAGAACGGTCGCCTTTTCAGAAAGATGTTGGCCGAGCCACCATTTCTTTTGAACTACAGCACACAGGAAATCCGGTATCGTCAGATCTTCTGGAGAACCTTTTTCGAGTGGACCGATCAACTTCGGTCTGACCGGATCGATTGATAAAAAAACCGGCGCCCGAATTGATTTGCGCCGAAACACCCGCGGACCTCACAAGAGGTCCAGCATTTCCCTGATCAGCTTGCGAAGCTCGATTGTTGTTTCCCAGAAATATAGGCCGGTAGGGATTTCATGGTTGCTGTCGTAGGCTTTCTCATAGAGGACGCCCACTTCTTCGACTCTGTTGGCGGAGCCGCCGGTCTGCTTCATGGTTGTCTGGGTTTCGGTTTTGAGTCTGGTTTCTTCGTTCTCGTCGTAAGAATAACTGGATACCTGAAGTCGGACATCCAACACAAGGTCGGCCGTTTCTCCGTCACCGACCGGGTCCATGTGGCAGGAATCCTGCAGGAACTTACTGATGGACGTTTCTTTGTGAAAATCTTTCGGTATATCAACTTCGTTTGCCGCGTTTACCTGGTATGACAGGCGGTATCCAGGTTTGATCAGTTGGAAGATGAGCGTCTGCTCAAGACTCGACCCGGGCTCTAGTCCGAGATTTTGAAATCGAAATGTCATGGATGTATCCACCGCGGGACCGGCATTGGGCCGCATGTTGAGAAAGGTTCCATAGGCCACAAACGGCATTTTCATCCGCCCGAAATCAGTCTTTCCGTCGGCGCCTGTCTTGAGTGTTACGACTTTTCGACCATTGGGCAGAATGCCGTCGAGAACAAGCTCCGCAAATGGGACTGAATCGATCACCGCCGTGACGGTTACGTCATTCTCGATCGGGTTCGGCGGCTTTCCCTTGAGTAGCGGCGCACTGTAGGTGACCTTCATCGTGTTCAGAAGTTTCTGAAGCTCGTCCCTGGTGCTATTCACGATTTCCGCACGGGTTGAGTCTTCCGCGGTCCCAATGGGAGCGCCCACAATACCCGCGGCATAGAACAATGTTTTTATTCCAGCATTGTATACGACGGCATACCGCTGGTGTTGTGCCCCTTCAACGGCAAGTCGACCGAAACTCCGAACAAGAGAATCAAGCCTCGTGTTGTGTTCGGTCACCAAATCATGCATTTTCTGTTCGGGTAAAGTAATCGTCACAATCCACTCCCGTCCATCAATGTAGGAATCTTTCTCGGCACGATTCACCGCTTTTGTCAGAACCATGTCGAAAAAGTGTTTGGCCACCGGATTGTTGAGATCGAACTCCATCTGTAATGTTTCGGAAATCCAGTCGGTCAGAGATTGCGCGAGACTGTCGATTGCCGTGCTGTCGGCGACACTTCGAAGCTCGTCTTTCACCGGCCCGCGCAAGGTCATCATGGATGCACCGACCACATCTTCGCCACTTGTGTATCGCGCCGTCGCGGTGAGGACCAGAAAACTGATTATTATCGTGAAACGCTTCATCTCCGCTCCCTTCAACACTGTTTCGTGCTGGTCAATCATCTGCCGACCCTTAACCCAAGTTTCGCAACCAACTCACGGCATTCTGCGTAAGCCGGCGCGCGA
>CAYFVL010000350.1:0-5345 GCA_964346405.1 uncultured Fibrobacterota bacterium | reverse complement strand
TGACTTAGAAAAAGCGCAGGGGTATCCGGGGAGATACCTTGAGCATTTTTCTACATGAATCGTGCGCAGGCTTACGCAGAATGCCGTGAGTCGCTTGCCGAAATCGGGTTGATGATCCGCATGGCGTCAGTAACGGAGGCGAAACGGGAAACTTTTCTACGGAAGAGTTTCTCAATCCTTTTTTGCCGGCATTCCACCATGGCTCAGCTCGACACCGGCGAAGGGAAAGAAAACACATGAAACCGAAACTTCTGTTCACAATCTTTGCCGCGTGTACGCTGACGTGCGCTCAGACCTCGGAGAAAGAACAGCCGCCGGAGAAAAGACAACCGGTCCCTATCACGAAAGTCTCGGACATTCCGGTTCCCCCGGACGGTCAGCGATTTATGTATCCTGCCGGAACGTATGCCCGATGGCTTCAGGATCATCCCATTTTACCACGTAAGACGATCAAGACATTCTCCGGCACGACCATACAACCCGCGTACTACAAAGTCGTGGCGGTATTCGATCGCCCCCTCCTCTTCTCTCAGGATTTAGAGCAGTGCGCCGATTTTGCCATGCGGTTATGGGCCGACTATCATAAGGAGAGCGGCAGGTTGAGTTCCCTGTATCTTTTCACGTACGCCGGAGAAAGGAAACTGTTTGGCGCCTATGACGGCTCTTACACCGGCTTCCTGAAACAAGCCTTCGCTACATCGAACTCGTTTTGCCTCAAACAAGGGTGCCGAGCCGTCGAAAAGCCGGAGGTGGAAGTCGGCGACTTGCTCGTGCAGAATCGGGACGGCGGCATTGGTCATGTAACGGTGCTTATCGACGAGTGCATTGCCGCCGATTCGACTCGCCTTTTCCTCGCGGGCTTCAGTTTCATGCCCGCGCAGGAATTCCATATCGAATCTGCACGTGGAATTTACGGGACCGGCGATTGGTTCACCTTGGACGGGTTGTCCGAATTTTTGACAGAGTTCCTCGATGTCGGCGCGCCGGTGTTTCGACGGTGGGAGGGACATCGTGAGTAGGGGTTACGTGGATGATCTTGACTGCCATGCGCCGGGGTAGGACAGAAAAATGATGCCACATTTTTAATTGCAGGGTCATTCACTCCTCGCTGCGCGTGATGCCAAGGAGTTCTTTGACCCGTTTCGGATCATCGCCGTGAACGTATCGCGGCTTCTTCAGTTCCTCGCGCCATCGGGCTAACACCAGGCTGTCTTTCCACACGCGAGCATCACCCCAGTCGTGAAGTGTCGATCCGGCTTTGAAGTGTTTAGCCCAGTCGTAGGCAATATAGCAAAAAGATTTTATGTGGGGGTTTCGCTTGATCAGGCGAAAGTAACGTGCGAACCAGGCATCCCAACTTCGTTCTCCCTCAATCGCCTGAACCCATCGGGGAGTGGATTCCCCGATCATAACCGGGTATCGCCGAGCCGCGGCATCCTCGAGAAACTTCTTTGTTCCTCCGGAATAGAGGTGCTCCGGGGAAAACAGGTCTATCCCCCACCAGTCAACCCATTCGTCGCCGGGGTAATATGCCATATAGTCCTGATCCATGCCCTCTTCGGCGTAACACCATACCAGAGCGACATTCTCCAGGCTCTTTCGTTCTCGGATTCTTTTGGCGATGTGTATCCATGCGATTCGATATGTTTCGGGATCGTACCCGTTCCATTCTCCATTGAATTCAAAGCCAATTCGAAGAAACATCGGATGATCAAAAGCTTCCAGCCGATCGTAAAAACCTTTGTTGAACCATTCATGTTCCCCCGAGGCGATTTTCTCAGCCCGGTCTTTCATTTGAATGCCAATCTGGGGAATCAGATAGATACCGGTTTCTTTCATAAGGGCGTCGAGCGTGTCACGGTGAGTTTCCCCCAACCAGTACCACATTATGACTGCTGGTTTGTTTTCCCCCATTTGCGTCGTGTATTCACGAAAGGCGTCGGTTGTCTGTCCGATTCCATGCAGGACGTATGACCCCCGCGGCTCCAATCTCCGTCCGAAATACTCTTTTGAAACCGAAACTCCATCGAGTTCATCGTTTTCGTTTCCCCGGATCGGAAAACAACAGCAAAGCCCGATCATAAGAACTAAGATACGGTGGGAGAAAAACGGTGACAGGCAGCAGGGCATGGTTTTTCCTCGCGGCATAAGTAGTGCCTGTCCGGAAACCCTCGAAAACGGACGCCGAGTCCCGATAACATATCGGGAAGGTGCCCGTTTTCGGCCGGAATCGGTTGGTTCATCTTCCCGAAGTTAATTCGGGACTCGATGAACGGGAGTTTCCGGACAGGCACTAAGTAATCGAAATGGTACAAAGGTAGCCGGCTGAGGCGGCGCAGCCGGAAATTCAACAAGCATCAGGTTTCTTCAGGCTCTGCCGGCGGGGAGCAACAATAAAGTGAAAAGAGTCCCCCATCGCTCCGTTAATTCTTTAGCAATAATTTACCTTCAGCGCGCGATCACATCAAGACACGCCATTTTCACACACTTTTAAGTGATTTTGAAACGCAAAAAGCGACAACAAAAAACATGATTGAACAAAAATATGCTTTTATATTAGTTTTTTCTTTCCTTTAGTATTATTTTCTATACTATGGGCCATGGATTCGAAATACGAAAAAAGATCATTCTGGAGAAGCTGGATCGCGACGGTTCAGTATTAGTCAAAGATATCGCCGATCAGATCGGTATATCGGAAACAACTGTTCGTCGGGATCTCAATGAACTCGACAGTCAGGGGTTACTCAAGCAGGTCTACGGTGGGGCTGTGCGTCCGGAGCGCACGACTGCTCGGTGGAATTTTACGATAACCGATCGGGCCGGCCATGAGATCCAGGCTAAAAAGCGAATTGGAAAAGCCGCCGCATCGTTCGTATCGGATAACGACATTCTCTACATCGACCCGGGGACAACCAGTTGGGAAATGATCCCCTACCTTCGCGATAGACAAAACCTGACAATAATAAGTAATTCCGTACGCCTGCTTCAGTGCCTCGAATATATCGGACACCATAATATACTCCAACTTGGCGGAACGCTCCGCCCGGACCGTCTTGATACCGTAGGGTCACTGGCGCAATTCGGAATAGAGCAGCTCCGGGGATTCAAAGCGTTTCAAGGGGGGGACGGACTTGATATCGATTTCGGGCTGTCGGCGGTCGATCACGAGAGCGCGCACACCGCAAAGGTTATAGTATCGAATGCGAAAGATGTGATCGTGCTAGCCGACCACAGTAAATTTGAGAAACCGTCACTGCTTTATAAGATTATCGGCATCGATGAAATCGACTGCATTGTAACCGATAAGCCTCTCAGCGACATTTGGCAAGACAAATGTCGTCAGCACGATATTGATGTGATTGTGGCGGAGGAGAGCTGAGAGCTGAGAGCTGAGAGCTGAGAGGAGTGAGGAGTTGAGGAGTGGGGACGAGTGGGGACGGACCTCCACACCCTCCTCTCGCGCAGGGCTCTCGCTGGCTCGCTGGGACGTGGGGACGGACCTTTACTCGTCCCGGCCGCCGGTCAGAAGATCCGTCCCCTGGGCCAACCTGCGACATGGGGCCAACCTGTGTGCCAACCTGTGGGCCAACCGGGGCCAACCGACATGGGACTTCCCAAAAGGCCACGTACTTACCGGACCGGAGTAAGAAAAGAAGGTCCGTCCCCACTCAGCGAAAAACGGACCGGAAATACAACCCGTAGTCGGCGCTAAACATGATATCATTGTGATATCACTGAAACAATACTTAAGTACGCAGGAATAGCAGACGAGATTACTTCGTCAAAAAAGGAGAAAAGGAAAGGAGGCTCATCCCCAATCACTCCCGGGCTTCGGTCCTGAGATTGTCCCCGATTTGCCTGGAATAAGTGCCAAGAAGAGGGCATAGAACTCTTCACCGAGTACAAGCGGCAACCAACGAGTCATACGTTCTGTAACTCTGGTACCGTTCGGATCGACCGGCTCAAAACATCATAGAAATAATTTTCCGGGCAGGCTGCGGACATCAACTATTCCAGCCGATCTACAAGCGCACAATCGTTGGATGTTTCATCGAAAGACAAGTCAATAGGAAAAGGAAGCCCGGCGGCATCGGTTACACCCCTCCGAGCAGCCCGTAGGACGGTATTTGGATGGCACCCAAACATCCTGGCTACCAGGACTCCACTATATCCCGCAATTCGAACCGCCCAATAGGAAAACACATTGAAAGCAGCTACTGTTTTTGCCGAACGATATTTACCCCAGATGTCTTCAACATCGAATGTACGCTTTGCTTCGTGCAGTAAGCGCATAAGAATGTTTGACCGTTTGTGCAGTCGAATTTGAAAAATGCGTTCCTTTTCGACTCGAAGAATGTTTGACATAACCCAAGCGGATTCCTCGGAGCGTGCATGCTTCGGAATACCGGGCATGGGGCGTTCGCGTTCTTCATCGTAATACCAGGGATCAAACGATTCGTAGCACTTCATGGATAAACCGGCAATATACTCCGCGGGCTTGCCGTCCTCAAGTCCAAGCCGAGACTTCATATAATCAGTTTTGAGCCAGTGATAGGGATTGTTCTGAAAAAGGTACGAATGACTGCACCACCGATAATTCGCGAGTACGCCAAGATCGGGAACTACGCCTCCCTTGACTGGATTGGCATGCACATACATAATGAGATTGTCAATATAACTGAGATCGCGTGTAGGGATTGACTTAAATCTGTCCCAGAAAACCGGTCCCTTTCGGTCATCCCTCGCATTAACGTACATGGCGAGTTTCATGTTGATGCATTTCATCATGTTGCTGAAATGATCCTTATCGCCGGAAGGACGAAGTATCAGATGGTAGTGGTTCGGCATGAATGCAAAACCATAGCAGTGACATTGGTACTTGGGAAGGTATTCATTGAGAACATCGAGGAAGAAAGCGTAATCCAGCGCCGATTTGAAGAGATCCAGAAATTGTACGGCGTGGGACATTACGTGCTGGACATCACCAACTCTGTGCATGCGAGTTCCGCGGGCCATGGGCAAACCTTTCGATTGTGAAACGAAAAATGGAAACAAGCCAAGTGCTTGTTTAGCGACTATAGTGAATATAAATGACCGGTTCCAGTGAAAGCAATTCTGTGGAGTAGGCGCCGGGCTCATGCTTGAAGGTCCGTCCCCGCCTTGACCTTGACCCCGCTTTTTTCTCCCTTTTCTGACTCTCCCCGCCTCGGTACTACCGACTGGAGCAATTAAGGAATGCGTTAACCCAAGTTTCGCAGCCGAGAACGGGCAGTATGCGTAAGATGTTGTGCGAGATTGACTTAGAAAAAGCGCAGGGGGTATCCGGGGAGATACCTTGAGCATTT
>CAYFVL010000349.1:0-5399 GCA_964346405.1 uncultured Fibrobacterota bacterium | reverse complement strand
TCCACAATGAATCGCGCGCCGGCTTACGCAGAATGCCGTGAGTTGGTTGCGAAACCTGGGTTTAGTTAGCCTTCAATAAGCGCCCCATTTTGCAGCACGAGAGTACGCTGGGCATAGTCGGCCACGCGCGCATCATGCGTTACCAGCAACACCGCACCGCCCTCCTCCGCAAATGACTTGAGATGTTCCAGAACGCCACCCGCGTTGTCGCCGTCGAGGTTGCCCGTCGGTTCGTCGGCAAGAATCAGCCCCGCACCGTTGAGCAAAGCCCTTGCGAGCGCCGTCCGTTGACGCTCTCCGGTGCTGAGTTCCGAGGGTACATGTCGCGTACGGTCTGATAAATGAAATTTTTCCAGTAATTCCAGCGCCCGTTTCTCGAATCCGTTGTTCTCACGACGCACGGCGAGTGATGCGGCAAGAACATTATCGAGAACACTGAGATATGGGATAAGGTGAAATTGCTGAAACACGAATCCGACATGCTCGGCGCGGTATCCGGCTCGTTTTTCCGACGACAATGCATAAAAATCCTGCCCATCGACGGTAACTTTTCCGTTGTCGGGGGCGAGCAGACCTCCCGCGCTCAGAAGCAGGGTAGATTTCCCGCACCCACTCGATCCGTGCAAAGCGACGAACTCTCCTTTCTCAACCGACATGGATATGTCGCTAAGTACGGACAGTTCACCATCGGGCCCTTGATACTTTTTGCTCACCCCATCCAGTCTCAATACCGGATCTGCCATTATTCCTCCCCCAGCACTGTTGCCGGATCTTGTTGAACCGCCGAAAGAACAGGCACCCAACTCGCCAATATGGTAAGAATCGGGGCGCCGATCAACGAAGCAATCAGCATGTAGAGTGCGGTCGAATCAAACACGGTCAAACCGAAAAATACACGATTGAGTGCGAGTGACAGCAGAAACGCCGTTACATAGCCGGCCAGCGCGCCCAGGAACCCGAGAATCAGGGCTTTCTCCAAAAGCATCACCATAAGGTGCGAAGAACGTAACCCTATCGCCCGCAATACCCCGAACTCATGCCGACGATCTCGGGTATTGCCGTAAGTAAGGAACCCGATTATCAATGCCGATGCGATCACAACCAGTGGAACCAGTATTCCCGCTATCCGTTCGCGTTCCTCCCGCAAAGCGGCCCGGTGTTCTTCTTCCTGTTCCAGCGCCTCTTTTGCCGCAACGACGGCTTCGTGTCGCGCTTCGGCTCTGGTGAGGGCCTGGGACATGAATTCGATAACCTGAGTCTCGGGAAGCATCCGGGCAAGTTCTGCTCTGATTTTCCCAATATTCGGTAGACCGCCGTCTGTCACACATCGGCATTCCAAGGCCAGTATTGCATTGATCAGACCATTTTTGCCAAGCATTTCCTGGGCCTCGGCAAGATTGATCCATATGGTAAGATCGTCCTTGTTTCCGCGGGGCTCATGAGTTTGCTCGACGGTGAACGAACGTCCTTTGAAGGTGATCTTGTCGCCCGAGGCCAGTCCTAAATCCGTGGCTAATTCGTGACCCAGAATGGCCGATCCCGCCGGGACAGGCTGAACTATCGGTTTTCGCGGGTTGCGATGCAGAAGCGGCACCTGCCCCTTCACTCCCATAAGATGAACGGTTCTTCTCTTCTCGGGCCAGACAATTCGTTGCTGAAGACTCGGTAAGAGGTGACGAACCGACATCACCTGTTCGTCCGCCAGCCGCTGTGCGTACTCTTCGGGCATATATTTTGAAGCGAAATCCTCGGCGTAAAAATCCGCCAGTTCCTGGCCCTTGGGAAGAATAAGAATGTTGAATCCCATTCCCTTGGTAGTCTTGCGATACTCATCCAGCATTTCCGCATTTCGTGCTTCTACGGCTTCTTCCTTCTCGATAATGGCTCTCTCACTGTCGATGTCGTACCCACGGAAGAGTAAGACCGTAGAAGTGAGAATTGCGACCGCCAAGGCAATTGCTGCAATAGAAAGAAACGAATTAAGCGCCCTGAATCGAAACTCCCGACCGGCTATTCTTAGAAACGTCATGGTTTTTAACCTCGCCTTCGTGCAACATTACCCGTTTGATTCCAGATACCCAAGACTTCACGTCAACAATTCGATCCTAGCCCAGGTTTCGCAGTCAAGATCGTGCAACAGCTTACGCAGAATGCCGTGAGTCGATTGCGAAACCTGGGCTAAGCTTACTCAACTGACAGTGTGACGGCCGGGTCCTGGAGGGATGCCGACCTTGCGGGAAAAAACACTGCAATAATCGCCAGCAACGGTGTTACAACCGGTGCCAGAACCAGAACCGGATACATACCGCTCAAGGCCTGAACTGAATTACCGTCCGAAGAAGAGAACAAGCCGGTTGCCGCTATACCGATCAACACTCCGATAGAGCCTCCCGCAACGCCCGCTATCACGGCGCGAACAACAAACAACTTGAACACGGTGTTCTTCCCGACTCCCAACGCCCGTAACACCCCGATTTCACCACGGCGATCACGGACATTAACGAGCGCCAGTATACCTATGATAATTGCCGCACCGACAGCTACCGATGATGAAACGGCCAAGGCAAAAAGACTATGCTTTCGGATCCCGGTGAGACGAGCATCTTTCTCACGCTCGAGGGCCTCACCCGCCGTTCTCGCGGCGGTACGGAGTGACTTAACCTGGGTCATGATCTTGTTTGAGAGTTCCAGAACCGTTACATTCGGCACGGCTCTCGTGATGCCGGATCGAACGGCGGCAAGCTTTTCAAGAGGCATAACGTCGGCCGAGATTTCTATTCCGTTGATTCTGCCCTCACGACCCAGAATTTCCTGCGCCTCATCGAGTCGCATAACAATTTCAATATCTTCCCTGGATCCCTGCTGACTAAGGCACTCCCCAACGACAAACGAGCGTCCCATTATTCGGATTCGGTCTCCGGGACGAATTTCCGGGCCCCAATGGAGTTCATACCCGAGGAGAACGGTCCCAGGTTCTACCCTCTGGACGACAGACTGAACATCATCGTTTTCCCCCAGGATCACCTCTGGACCGATTCCGCGGAAAATGACAGTTCGATTTGTTTCCGGCCACACGCGTTTTTCCCGCAACACCGGCTGGATATGGGATACGGAGGACAAATCACTTTTCAAAAGCTGCGAAAAATCATCTTCGGGCATGCTTCCTCGTACCAATCCCTCCCCAAAAAACTCTCCCTTGGTTGTTCCTTCGGGGAGCACGAGAACGTTGTGCCCCATTTTATGTGCAATTCGCTTGTACGTTTGAAGCAATCGATTGGTATACTCGACCGTTTCCTGTTGCTTACGGGCAAGCAGATCGTCGGTTCGCACTTTCTGTAGCCCCAGTGAACCATACGTCCCTACAACAACCGCTACTGCCACACACACCACAAGCACTGCCGTCATGAAGTTCAATGGACGATGACGGATTTCTTTTCGTGCCAATCCGGTAATCGAAAGTGGTCTACTCACAGACTTTCTATCCCTTTCCAATCCGTGTAATAGCAGAGATCAGTACACTTTGCCCCATTAAATGCCTTCAACCCGATTTCAACAATCGACTCACGGAACTATACGTTCTTCTTTCGCAGTACAAGAACCGCTGAACTCACTCCGACCAGCACAATAAGTCCCGCCAAAGCAAGTAGCAGGTTCCTCATCACGTTTGACTTTTCAACAACCTCTTCCTCTTCGGAATAATTTGACTGCATGATAATCAAGGCAGAAGACTGATTTTCATTCCCGCCGGCATTGAACTGCTCCTGATCTGTCGCGGACAAATCGGTTTCGACCGGGTCATCCAATTGAATTTCCTCAAGAGATTCGGACTCAGCTCCTTCGCCGAAGGTTTCGGACGAACCCTCGAAGGATGGAGAACCACTCCCCCCGCCAGCGTCACTGTCGTCGTTTTTCTCCGAGGCCGCCGTTTCTTCAGGATCGCCGGCGACCGATTCCGTGGCGTTTTCTTGTGCATCGATCATTTCCGAGAAACCCGCAAGCGGCGGCAGATCAATTTCAGGGACGTACTCGACGGTAATGCCTGCATCCCAGTCGACTGCCATAAGCAGGTCGACACCGGGATTCTGTTCCTTTATCGTGCAAGAGCACGCTCCGGAAAGGAATCGTGAGGCGCTAATCATATTGTCAATGGTGAGATCCTCCCCTTTGAGGGAAAACAGGGCACGTCCTCGTCCATACACAAGGAAAGCTATCGGTCCGTCGTACGCATCCAATCCTACCTCTGTTTTAAGCAACTGACTAATGAAAAAATGCTCGGCGGGATCGGAACGCGATAGGTGCAGCACCGAGAATTTGATCGCCAGGGCAGGCCCCGATTCCGGATCATACCAGCCGGGAAGCTCCTCTGTCGGGATTTCGGGGAGTTCGATTTCGGCCTCAGCCTTCTTTATGCCGGCTTTAAGAGTCTTTTCCGCGGTGCGGTTTTTCCGTCGGTCCTCGCTTTCAAGCAAAATCCACACTCCCGATTCCCCCCCGAGAAGTCGACGGCTCAATTCGGTTCGAATCGGGGACTGAATGAGCGGTTGTACCGGGACGTTCTTGAGCGGTCCCGTCCACACCGCCACGTTTACTCCGGACTCATATGGATACCGAACAACGGCCATCGGCAGCTCATAACCTTTGTATTCTTCCCAGATCGGTGTAACCCAACGCTCCAGGCTGTCATTGACATTAACCAAAACAACATCCATATTCGCCGTTCCACTTCGCCTGCCGCTGTCTTTGAATCCGAGTAGATCCCCATGGACTCTGGCATTGCTCGACGACTCTAACAGGCCGGCCAGTGTGGCCGAATCGCCGCCCCGTATGGTATCGCGAAAGAATACCACTGTTTCGTAGGGATCCGCGGTCCATCGCTCGATCGCATATCGGAAGACAGGCAGCACACACGCATCGACAAAATGCAATCCACCCAAGGTTGCGACAATCGCCAGGGCTGTCGAGATTCTCAGAATTCCCCTTACTCCCCACGCTTTTACAGATTTCTTCATTTTCATTCCTTGCCCGCTATTCGTGAGACAACACCCGCGGCATTATGCCGCCGTTTCCTTTATTTCACCACCTTTGCACCACGGTGTGGGTGATCCATAATGCCGTGAATCTCAACCGAACATAGAGCGAATTCAGGCCTGCGGAAGTTGTGAGACCCATTCATACTACGTCGGTCGTGAATGATTGGGGACATTTAACCCGACTTCGACAATCAATTCACGGCATTCTTGCGTAAGCCGGCGCGCGATTCGTTGTAGAAAAATGCTCAAAGTATCTCCCCGGATACCCCCCGCGCTTTTTCTAAGTCAATCTCGCACAACATCTTACGCATAATGCTCTACCCCTCGGCTCCGCTCGGGGCATCGCCCTCGGCATTTCGGCTTCGCTCA
>CAYFVL010000348.1:0-5470 GCA_964346405.1 uncultured Fibrobacterota bacterium | reverse complement strand
TCTCGCACAACATCTTACGCATACTGCTCGTTCTCGACTGCGAAACCTGGGTTAAGGGCGCCAATTCGCAGTTCTGAGATGAATATACACGAGCCGTCCCTTTCCCGAAGGAATGGAACGGCTCGATACAAGAACCCTTGAGGGAAACGTTTCAGAACGTTTCACCCGACGGATTCCCGCGGGGGGCCTTGCTTCTTTGCTGTGTGTCCCCAATTTCCTCTTCGATTCTGTTATCCGTCCCGCGAGGGCGGGAGTCGGATGAGAGTTTCACGGTCCCGCCCGCTTCGTCATGAGCGTGCATGGGCAGACGTTATCCTATTTCCGCGAATTTCTTTCTTCCTGCCGGTTTTCCGGCTTTTTCGAACTTCTTGCGGTATCCTTCCGCGGCTTTCTGATTCCCGAGACGATCGGCATAGATTTCTGAAATGCGAAGATACGCGTCACGGTAATCGTTGCCGCCTATCTCAACGGCTCGCTTATAGGCTGCTATGGCCGGTTCGAACCGTTGGGTTGCGACGTACTCCCTTCCCAGCGCCATGTAGAGATCCGCATTCTTCTCATTGCGCCCCAATCCCATCTTGAGCATAGTGATGGCTTCGTCGTGAAGCTTTCTCTCGCTCCGGTGTTGTGCCAGCCGAAGATAGGGAGTACCCACGTCGGGATGTTCGTCAAGTATTTCACGATAGATCTGTTCGGCTGCCGCCGTATCTCCGGCACCGGCGCCGGCATCGGCGAGGAGAACCATTATTTCCGGATCGTACGGCCTGTACTGCACGGCTTTCCCCAAATGTTGTATCGCGCGAGCGAATCTCCTTTCCGCCAGTTCAACTCGTCCGGTCCCGACATACGCTTCCGGAAGCCCGGGATTGAGTTTGAGAGCAACACCGTAGGATATGAGCGCCTTGTCGAATTCCCTCTGAAATTCGTATAACTCGCCTTCCATGAGATGCACCCACGGATTGGCCCGGGACAACCCGCGTAGTTTTTCGGCCGTTTGTCGAGCGTCGTCCGTAAGTCCGGCATTCAACTGCAATCGGCCGAAACGATAGAGGGCTTCGGCATTGCCGGGCGCACCATCGACCAGTTTCCCGAGTGTTCGAAATGCATCGGCACTCTTCCCAAGGCGCTCGTATCCTTTCGCAATCTGCATGAGCGCATCGGCGTCGAAACCGGTGAGTTCGTCCACCCGCTTGAAGTGAGTGACTGCTTCGGCGTGTTCCTGTTGTTCCCGGTAGACAATGCCGAGAGAACGATAGCATTCGACACAGTCTTCTTGCTTCACTATAGCCTTGTTCAAAAGGATTTCGGCTTCGTCGTACACCCCGTTTTCAGTCTGAAGTATACCGGCGACTCGCTGTGCCACGGTATTGTTAGAATCGGCCTTCAGAACCCGAAGTGCGGCGTCCAGCGCTTCGTCTTTCTTACCGGTTTCGTACGCGATTTCGGTATACAGAGCCAGACCCTCGATATCGTAGCGGTTTTCCAGTACGAGCACTCGTGCGGCATCGTAAGCCTGGTCCGGTTTCCCCATTGTGGTCAGAATGGCGGCGTAGGTTTTGAGAGCTTCCCCGTGTTTGGGCGCCGCCTGCATTGTTCGTCGGAGCAGATTGACGGCTTTGGTTGTATCCTTATCGGCCAGTGCATACCGCGCAAGAGAATACAGAGCATCAGCATTGTGGGCATCGGCCTTAACCACTTCCCGGAGGTGGCTTCGCGCTTTCCCGTGATCGCCATCCTTTTCGTACTGCCGTGCCAGGTAAAGGCGCAAATCTGCCGATGTCTGTAGAGTCAGGGCCTTTTCCAGGGCCGCAATGCCTTCTATTTCGCTACCGACCGACAACAGTGTCTTCCCCAGTTCTTCGTAGCGGCTGAAATCATCAGGATCGCGTTCAAGTGATCTGCGCAGCCAGTTTATGAGATGCTCACGATTCCCGCTTCGACGATACACCCGGATAAGGTCGTTTATCACTGTGCTCCTGGTGGAATCGAGCTGATAAGCCTTCTCGAGGCGCCGTGCGGCCGGTTTCAGATCCCCCGCATTCGCAAGTGATTGTCCCAGTGAGACCAGAATCCCGGCATCGTTGGGGCGAAGCTTCGCGGCGTGAGCAAATGCATCGGCGGCACGGGCGTGCAATGCCCGCTGTTTGTGGAGAGCCGCAAGATTCAGCCATACCACGGCATCCTTGGGGTTTTCCTCGAGATAGCGGCGATAGTACCGTGACGCGGAGTGTCGGTCCCGTTGGCGTTTGCAAACGTCACCCAGTCTGCGCAGCAGTGTATCCGGCGTATGCTCCACAGTTATCGCCTTTTCGAGAATTTGCCTTGCTTTGTCGAATTCACGGTTTTTCATATAAATATAAGACAAACGATCGTAATTTTTTGCATTGTCCGGATAGATCGAAATGTTCGTGAGGTATTGACCGATCGCTCGCCCCGGATTGTTTTGATATTCATAGGTGCGTCCCAGCTCAAATGCCCATCGGCTCCGGCTTTGTACTCTTCCGTACCGAACGAGCCAAAGATACGCTTGCGCCGCCGATTGGTAGTCGTCGGTCTTTTTATATGACAGAGCGAGACGTTCCCGTGCGATATTGTCGCGCAATCCGTCTTTCAATGCCTGGTCATAGAGTGGGATGGCCCGATCGTACCGTTTCGTTCTGAAATAGGCGTCCGCGAGAATCTGCCGTTCTTCGGGAGTCCGGAATGCGTCGTCGGAAAGCCCCTGGAGCAGTTTCGCGACGGAAGCATGGTTTCCCCGTTCACGTTCGAGTCGCGCCAGTCTGAAACGGATGTCAAGCTCTCCGAAGCGACCGTCGACATACAGACGATATGCGAGACGGGCATTATTTTTTTCGCCGGCCGCCTCATATAGCTTACCGGCTTTGATAAGTGCCGAGCCGTCTTTACGTAAGGATACCTCGTACAGCCGCATATAACTGTCGGCGGCATCGGAGGTGCGTTCCACGATTTCATAGGTTCGGGCCAGTCCCGCAACGATTTCACGATCCGTGTCGTCGATTTCGCGGGCTTTCTCGTACATGAGCACCGCTTGCAGAATCCGGTTGTTATCCTCAAATCCCTTTGCCACAACATAGTAGTCATCGGCGGTTAATGTGCCATCGGTATCCGCCTTTTTCAGGTGGTCTTCGGCCTGGTCAACCCGCTTTCGTGAAAGGGCAATCGCGGCAATGCGATATCGGGCAACGGCCGACCGGCCGTCAATGTCGAGGATACGCCTGTATTCATTTTCGGCAGCATCATGGTTCTTTTGTGCAAAGTAAACACCGGCAATCCTCTCCAGTGCCTTCGGATTGGTGGTTCCGCGCTCTCTCGCCGACAGGTAGTGCTTGAGCGCCTCGGATTTACGTCCCGTTTCCCACAAGGCATTTGCGATCATCAATTCGGCTTCGGCATCCTCGGGATGCTCCGCAAGCACCTTCTCCAGAAAGGGAACGGCGGCGCCATAATTGGCCGAGCGAAGGTACATATCGGCTATCTTTCGACGAACCTCGCTTTTTTTGGTTGCCGCGGAAAGCGCGTGGTTGTAAGCAAAGAACGCTTTTTGAGTGTTGTTCCATGTCATATGTATGTCACCGACAATAGTTAATGCTTCGGGATCGGATATCCCTCCTCCTCCGTGAATGTATCCCTCGAGATGATTCATTGCCGTAAGAGTATCGCCCATCTCCAGAGCCACAATCCCCAGCCCTTTTCGCAAAGAATCCTGAGCGGTGAAAAATGATTCGGTCCAGGCCAAAGCCTCCGCCGCATCTTTTTTTTCACCCGCAAGGATGAGAGATTGAATGTGGTTGATATGGGCGGAGTAGTCGTCCGGTCGCCCGGCGAGGACCTCTTTGTAGTGTCGGGCCGCTTTTTTGGGTCTGTTTTGCTGAAGATAGTTTTCCGCAAGCGCCAGGTGTACGTCGATATCTCCCTTGCTGAGCGATAATGCTTTCTTCAAAGGAGTAACGGCTTTGGCGATTTTCCCCATGCCGGTCCAGGCTCTCCCTTTTTCGAGCCAAGCTCGTGCGTTTTCGGTATCGGCGTGAATGGCTCGTTCCGCATATTTCAGGGCTTGCGTGTGGTTCCCGGTTTCGTTATTACGTTCGGCAAGGAAAAGCAGGGCGTACTCATTGCTGGGCTGCATTATAAGCACTCTTTTGAATGCTCTCTCGGCTCGGTTATCTCTCCCCAGAGCGGTAAGCGCGCGGGCGCCGTCCGTAAGAAGCCTGAGGGAAGAGAATCCACGGCTTTCGGCCGATGCGGCGGCTTTGACAGCGTCGGAATGCCGTCCGCTTTCGAAAAGTGAAGCGACCAGAGCGGCATGAAAACTTTGATATTCCGGAATCACAGAGATAAGGTCCTGATAAATCTCGGCTGCACCCGCATATGCACCGGTGCGGAACAGCGCCTTTGCCAATATATATTGCGCAAGCAGGTTCCGTCCGTCGGAGTCATAGAGGTTTTTGTATTCCCTTTCAAGATCAAATGGATCAACCGGCGGTGATTTTTCCGCCTTTGCGGCGAGTTCACCGGTACGACGAACATCGTAAGGCTTATAGACAAAAGGCGAAAGCGAAAGGAAACGTGTCAGCTTTTCCGGAACCTCGATGTTGGCCTCATGGAGCGCCCACAAAACCAATGAATCTACGGTTTCAACGATATTCGCGGATTCAGCGTTCCCTTCGAGAGTCGAGACATCCGTCCCATCATTGGGGGGAGAGAGTTCGATGTACCAATGAAACCGTTCACCTTTGTCATACATTTCACAAGTAAAAGAGAGTGAGTAATCATCGGGACTACGAGACTCATCCATCCATGGCATCGCAATCGTCGGCCGGTGGAAGGCATTGAGGCGAAATTCGATCAGGTTTCTCATCAATGCTCCGAACCAGGAGTCGTTACCCATGCGGTTAGCCTTGGATCCAATTGGTTGCATGACCCGAATAACCGACGGGTTTGTATCTGCCGACGCAATCGGAAATACCAACAGGGTTAAGAAAAGGAATGCCGCTACCAAGTGTTTTTCTGTTGATCTCGGCTCGCGTTCCCCCTGCGAGTATGATTTCCGTCGTATATGTGAAACGTTCATATTGTTCCTCCTCATATTAGGGCATTACACTCTAATACAGCCGCAATGCATGTGCCGGCAAGGAAAACCGTGGTTGCCAACCCGTTTAAACCGATAAGTGGGAGCCGAGGCGGGGACATGGCTTGATTGAAGATGGCGGCGGATGGAATGGAGATACTCGTATTTGGAAAGGTTACGGTAAATAGCAACGGTATTCAGAATAGCTTAGTGGTGTTGTCGGAAAGCGGAGGGTTGTGGTAGGTGGAGGGTTGTGGTAGGTGGAGGAACCACGGAGGACACGGAGATCGCGGAGGGGGATTTTGGTTTTTTTTTGCGGGGGGTTGTGGTAGGTGGAGGAACCACGGAGGACACTGAGATCACGGAGGGGGATTTTGGTTT
>CAYFVL010000347.1:0-5481 GCA_964346405.1 uncultured Fibrobacterota bacterium | reverse complement strand
ATCGTGCAACAGCTTACGCAGAATGCCGTGAGTTGATTGCGAAACTTGGGTTAAACCAAAGAAGGGCTGCCGGATTCCGGCAGCCCTTACGCATAGTGCGGTCGACTGGACTTGAACCAGCACGGGGTTGACCCCCACAAGGCCCTCAACCTTGCGTGTCTACCAATTCCACCACGACCGCAATGTCAAAAAAATTATTCTTCAGTCTGTTCGTTTTGCCCTTGGGTTCCGGTTTCACCTTCACCTTCGGTTGGTGCCTCGAAGCCCTGCGGCAGAGGCTGACCTTCTTCGGCTTCTTCACCCTCGGGTTCTTCTGCCATGGGAAGACCACTTCCACCCTCGAGTGCCGATGCCGGCGAGTATTCCTGACGCATCTCTGCTCGCTCACGAAGTTGAGATTGCTGTACGTCTCTTGAAGAACGCGACAGAACCAGAGAGAGTAAAATACAAAGTGCCATATATGTCATGGCAAAAATCGTTGTTCCCCGCGTAAGAATATTTGCGGTATCCTGAGTACCCAGGAGCGTATTCGCTCCGGAAAGACCTCCGCCTATTGCACCGGACAGGCCCCCCCCTTTATCCGACTGGATAATGACAAGGAAGACCAGAATCAGACAGACAATTACAAAAAGTACTACAAAGATTCCGAACAACATATTGAATCACCCGGCTTTCTACTGTGGTATAACAATGCCCTTGAAATCATCGGCTTTCAGTGCCGCCCCACCGATAAGACCACCGTCTACATCGGGTTTTCCAAGTAACTCTTTCGCATTGGTTGGTTTCATGCTTCCGCCGTACTGTATACGGATACTCTCGGCCGTTTCTTGATCATACATTTCGGCAAGAATTTTTCGAATAAAGGCATGGGCCTCATTCGCCTGATCCGGGGTTGCCGTGACGCCGGTACCGATTGCCCATACCGGTTCATAAGCAATTGTGCAGATGAGCGCTTCACCTTTTGAGAGACCCTTGAACGCGCCTTTAACATGTGAATCGACAATTTTTTCCATTTTACCGTCGTTGCGCTCGTCGAGTGTTTCTCCAACGCAGACGATCGGCTTGAGTTCCTTACCCAGAACTGCCTTGACCTTCTTATTCACCGTTTCATTGGTTTCACTAAAATAGGTACGCTGCTCGGAGTGTCCGATAATTACGTATTCAACACCGACACTCTTCAGCATGTCGCAGCTCACTTTGCCCGTGTAGGCACCTTTTTCTTCCCAATGTACGTCCTGAGCGCCTAGTTTGACATTGGATCCCTTCAGAACCTGTGCCACCGCCGATAGATTGGTGTATGGCGGGCAAATCGCAACATCTACATCGGTTACCGACCCAACAGCTTCCACAACACTTTTTGCAAGTTCAACGGCTTCATCCACCGTCGTATTCATTTTCCAGTTTCCGGCAATGAAAACTTTGCGTGCCATTTTTTATCCTCGCTTATATCTGGTCCGATTTGAATACCGAAGACAGATCATTGTCCCGGATCCGTGAATTGATCCCGCTTTCGGTAGTTCTTTTTCCGACGGGCATTCCCCTGAACTGCCGGTCGAACCAAAAACAGGCTACTAAAATAGTAAATTGCAGCGGTTCAGCCAAGGTATGTGGCAAAAAAAATGGCGAAACCTTCGGTTTCGCCATTGCAACGTCTGTTTTGGCGGTCATTTGTCGGTGAGCGCGGTGATTCCGGGCAACTGCTTGCCTTCGAGGAATTCCAATGAAGCCCCGCCACCCGTTGAAATATGGCTGACTTTGTCCGCAACGCCTGCCTTTTTTACCGCGGATGCACTGTCGCCGCCACCGATGATCGTTACCGCACCCTTTTCAGTAGCTTCGGCCAGTATCCTGGCTATCGCATTGGTTCCCTTAGCGAAGTTATCCATCTCGAAAACTCCCATCGGGCCATTCCACACAATAGTCTTTGCCTTGAGCAGCTCTTCTGAAAAAGCCTCAATCGATTTTGGGCCAATGTCGAGTCCCTGCATATCCGCGGGAATCCCGCCTCTGGGGACTACCTTGGATTCGGCATCGTTTTTAAATTCTTGAGCCACCACGGTGTCGACGGGAAGAAGAAGCTTCTTGTTCTTTTTCTCCGCATCGGCAAGGATTTCTTTCGCCATCGAAATGCGATCCTCTTCCAGAAGCGATTTGCCGATCTCGAGTCCCTGTGCTTTGTAGAACGTATAAGACATACCGCCACCGATTATCAGAGCGTCGACTTTGTCCATCAGAGCGGTTATTACATCAATCTTGCCGGAAATTTTCGCTCCCCCAAGAATCGCAACAAAAGGACGCTGTGGGTTGTCCAGAGCGCCGCCAAGATAGTCAAGTTCCTTTTTCATGAGGTAGCCTGAAGCACACTGGTCGATATACTTGGTAACTCCGGCTGTTGATGCATGTGCTCGATGAGCCGTGCCGAAGGCGTCATTGATGTAGATATCGCCCACAGAAGACAGAGCTTTCGCGAATTCAGGGTCGTTTTTCTCTTCCTGAGGGTAAAAACGGAGGTTCTCGAGGAGGATAACGTCCCCATCTTTCATAGCTTCCACCGCCGTTTTGACCGAATCGCCAATGCAGTCATCAACGAACGATACAG
Source organism: uncultured Fibrobacterota bacterium (assembly GCA_964346405.1). GTDB lineage: Bacteria > Fibrobacterota > Chitinivibrionia > Chitinivibrionales > CAYFVL01 > CAYFVL01. The sequence goes on along the minus strand of CAYFVL010000347.1, from coordinate 2,882 downwards.
ATGTGTCCAGACGTGATTTCAGGTTTTCCGCCACGGGACGAAGACTGAACTCGGTTTTTTTCTGTCCTTTCGGCCGGCCAAGATGGGACATCAACACAACTTTGGCTCCGTTTTTCGACAGATACTCGATTGTCGGTAACGACGCGACAATTCGTTTGTCGTTCGTGATCGTACCATTCTCGTCAATCGGCACGTTGAAATCCACTCGTACAAGCGCACGCTTGCCTTTCACCGACAGGTCTTCTATAAACAGTTTGTCGCTCATGGTAGCCTCCGCTTCCTTTGCTTGATCCGGTGATATATACCTACGGATTCGGATTAGACTCCGTCGCCCCGGAACCAGGCATCAATCGTGCCGGTCCGGAGGGTACGACGGAGTACATTTATACTTCAAATCGTAAAATCATACTATCGGACGCCGTTCCTGAATTAACCCGGGTTTCGCAATCGACTCACGGCATTCTGCCGTGAGTCGATTGCGAAACCCGGGTTAGATTTACCGTCTTCTTATATGGTTTTGCTACCCAAACATGTCGATCAGGTTGGATAAAAATGGCTCCCCGGATGCCGGGGAGCCAAAAACATTCCAGAAATCGAAATGCTACCTACTTGGCCGTTTCCATGTGAGCGATCAGGTCGAGTACCTTTACGGAGTAACCCCACTCATTATCGTACCAGGAAACAACCTTGACAAAATTGTCGGTGAGTGAGATACCGGCACCTGCATCGAAAACGCTTGTGCGGCTTTCACCGATAAAATCGGAAGACACCACTTGATCTTCGGTGTATCCGAGAATTCCCTTCATTTCACCTTCGGCAGCTTTTTTCATCGCGGCCTTGATCGCTTCGTATGAACCCGGTTTGTCCAGGCGGCAGGTCAAATCCACAACTGAAACATCGAGAGTCGGTACGCGGAAGGCCATACCGGTGAGTTTTCCGTTCAGGTCGGGGATTACCTTGCCCACGGCCTTTGCGGCGCCTGTACTTGCGGGAATGATATTGCTGGAAGCAGCCCGGCCGTCACGCCAGTTCTTGCCCGAAGGAGCATCGGCGACTTTCTGAGTAGCAGTCATCGCATGCACGGTCGTCATCAGACCTTCGACAATGCCGAAATTGTCATGGAGCACCTTGGCCACCGGAGCAAGACAGTTAGTGGTGCAGGACGCATTCGATACGAACTGCATGTCTGCCTTGTACGTTTTGTGGTTTACACCCATAACGAACATCGGAGTGTCGTCCTTCGATGGCGCCGACATCACAACCCGCTTCGCACCGGCCGCGATATGCCCCTGTGCTTTCTCTTTGGTGAGGAATACCCCGGTTGATTCCACGACGTACTCGGCACCGCAGCTCTTCCAACCGATATCGGCAGGATTCTTTTCGGTGAAAACGGCGATTTCCTTACCGTTCACTACGATCTTTCCATCTTTTGCCTCAACGTCTCCTTCGTATCGACCGTGTACCGAGTCGTACTTCAGAAGGTAGATCATGTATTCAGGATCGAGGAAAGGATCGTTAATGCCAACAACTTCAACATCGTCGCGGCCAAGTGATGCACGGAAAACAAGTCGTCCGATTCTACCGAACCCGTTAATACCTACTTTGATTGCCATATGGTCCCCCATGGAAAAGGCTTGGTTTATTGATACATGGACATATTCTGCCAGCCGATGCCGAAAATAAGATATTTTTCATTACCCGAGAGATTCCGAGTGGATACTCGCCCGATGCCCGGCAAAACAATTCAAAATATGTTGTCCTGCCTGTGGGAGTCAAGGGCGATCGTAGTTGGGACCACGAAAACCCATTTTAGTAACGGAGGCAAATCATGAGTCGGTTATTCAAAACTCTCAGTTCGAACTTCGCCGATTGGCCCCGGCCTTTCTTTATCGCGGGCCCCTGCGTGATAGAGTCCGAAGACCTATGCCTGCGTATTGCCGACAGGCTGGCCCATTTGGCACAGCGTCAGGATCTGCTGGTGATTTTCAAAGCCTCCTACGACAAAGCCAATAGAACATCGCTCTCTTCCTTCAGAGGGATCGGTAAGCAGAAAGGGCTGGAAATCCTTCGGAAGGTCGGAAAGAAAACCGGGCTTCCGCTTCTGACCGATATACACGTTCCCTCCGATGCCGCCGAGGTGGGCGAAGTGGTTGATGTATTGCAGGTTCCGGCATTCCTGTGCAGACAGACCGATCTTCTGCTCAGCGCCGCCAGAACCGATCTCCCGATCAACGTGAAAAAGGGACAGTTCATGTCGCCCGCGGACATGAAGTTCGTGGTCGAGAAAATAGGTCCCCGATGTCTTCTCACCGAGCGTGGAACATTCTTCGGGTACAACCGTCTGGTGGTCGACTTCCCCGGGTTACGGGAAATGAAAGCCCTGGGTGTACCGGTCGTTTTCGATGCAACTCACAGTGTACAGATTCCGGGAGGACAGGGCGGGACCTCGGGAGGGAATCGAGAGATGGCTATACCTATGGCACTCTCCGCAATCTGCCACCGAGTCGACGGCTTGTTTTTCGAGGTGCATCCCAATCCGGAAAATGCGCTCTGCGATGGGCCCAACAGCCTGCGATTAACGGAATTCGAGAATTTTGTCCCGAGGTTTCTCGATCTCAAGGCAATGCTCTCCGAGTGGAAAGACGAAGACGAGGAGGATTAGCCCAGGTTTCCCAGAATACCGTGAAAATGGAACCGGAGTTCGTCGTTCTTCAGGCCAGGTAGAGCCGGCATGTTTGTAGAAAAGATCCAACAAGACGGGCAGAGCCCCATTCGGGGCGAAATAGCGGCCCCGGGGAGATACCTTGAGCATTTTTCTAAGTTAAGATCGTGCAACAGCTTACGCAGAATGCCGTGAGTTGATTGCGAAACTTGGGTTAACC
>CAYFVL010000346.1:0-5485 GCA_964346405.1 uncultured Fibrobacterota bacterium | reverse complement strand
GTAATCCGAACCATCTGGAGTTCAGACATGTCCTGGGCGACACAAGTGAAGCCCAGCTCTACTTTCGGGTTGTCCCGCAATTGCTTGTAAAGCCGTTTCTGGGTACCAGTATGAAAATAGAACCCAGTCTCATCGGCAAACCACATTGCCATCGCTCGAACATGCGGCTGGTCTCCCACTGCAGTTGACACCCAGGCCGACGGATTCTGATTAGTGAATTCCCTGACCTCTTCGATTGTATTCATAGTTCTCCCCCAATGCAGAAAGTTATGCGGGTTCTATTTTGCACAAGCACCCTTGCCGCTCCAGTTGCAGATACACATGGTACTTTTGGCCGCTTATTTTTGTACTCATATGCAAAATACCCGCTATTTCCGATGAAATGCTATAAGAATTCAATCGAAAACTATCATGATCCTGCTACCGTGTAGGATTTCCTGAACTCCGAAGGCGGGATTCCATATGCTCGCAGGAAACACTGTGCAAAATAGGAGGAACTGTTGAATCCACAATCCAATGCAATCCGGGTGAGCGATTTTTCATCGCTCCGCAGCATTCGTTTTGCATACTCGAGGCGCATATGCAGCATGTATTCGGCGGGAGAAGAGTTTGTTTCCTGTTTGAAAATGCGAGAAAAATGTGACGGTGAAAGGTTAGCAATGCAGGACAATTCCTGAACGGATATTTTTTCCCCGAAGTGTCCGTGGAAATACTCGATCGCACGGCTTATGGACATCCGTTGTCCCACCTTTTCATTCGGTCGGCTCAGGCCGAGGACGGTCCGAATAAGCAGATGAGTGATTTTCAAAGCACCTGCTTCCAGAAGCTTTTCGTGTCCGGGCGACCGTTCCTCATATTCGGTGACGAACTCCTTGAGAACATCAACGAGCCGGGGACTGACTGGAAACGTTAGCGCAGAAACGGATTCATCAATTGTTGCGGTATAGTGTCCCAACTGATCGCACAGGTATGCCGGATCAATCAGGACCGCGATGTAACGGGAAACAGTATGGGAAGGAAGCTCCTGATGGGACACATTGGGAGGTAGAACAAAAACGGTAGATGGAATGGAGTGATACTCTCTGCCGTCTATGACGGTTCGACACTGATGATCGAATGACACGATAAACGACCAGGCCGGATGGGTGTGCTCCGGTGTCGTGGCATACCCACATTGTCCGGCGACCGGCATGAAAACACCGACCCAGTCGGAAACAGCACCGTCCACGTGTTTCAACTGCTCGGGTGTAATGTCTCCGACAAGCCTCTGAATCCTTTTGATATCCCTCATGGCCGCCAAAATACATCGTGCGGGACGACACCGCCCTCAGGAGTAAGCCCCTTGCATTATCCATGAAACGAATGCGGTCGACCGGCAGTGCAATTATCGCCTCTTCGGCAAAAAAAGCGCCCCGCTCAGAGCGTTTCTGGTCGCGAAGACACGCAATTTTGTAGATTAAGGCGCATCATGCGAGCGAAAGGCTTAAAAAAATGCAGTTGCGGATAATTCATCCGAAAGATAATGTTGGCGTTGCCCTGGGGCATCTGGATAAAGGAAGCAAAGTTCAGGGCATCAGCGTAAAAGAGGACATAAAGATTTTCTTCAAGGTTGCCCTTCGACCGATACACGAAGGCGAAGAGATCCTCAAATACGATGAGTCCATCGGTATAGCCTGTGCGGATATCGATGAAGGTGAACTGGTACACGTGCACAATATGAAGAGCATCAGGGCTCGAGGAGATTTGAGTGTTTAAGTTCAAAGGATACGTACGGCAGGACGGAACGGTCGGGATACGAAACCACATAATCGCAATGCCGGCATCGGTGTGCGCGAGTCCACTGGCGGCAAAACTTGCGGCACGCGATGAAGAAATAATTGCCCTGACCCACAATGCCGGATGCTGTCAGATCGGGGGAGATTTTGAGCGAACCACGCGGGTTTTGACGAGTCTGTGCACCCATCGTAATGTCGGTGGAATCATTTTCATTGCCCTCGGATGTGAAGGGACGCCGTCGGATGAAGTCGTAAACCAGATAAGGGCATCCGGTCGTCCGGTCCGCTTTATTCACATACAGGACGAAGGCGGTTCACCGAAAGCTTTGAAAAAGGCGCTTGATGCGGCCGACGCTCTGAAAAAGATTGTAAAGGAGACCACCGAAAGGCGGGAGGCGGAAGTTGAAGATCTGGTGGTGGGACTTGAATGCGGAGGGAGTGACGCCACAAGCGGCCTCTCGGCCAATCCCGCAATTGGGTGGGTAACCGACGAACTGGTGAAATATGGAGCAAAAGTAATCCTTTCGGAGACAACGGAACTCATCGGGGCCGAGCATGTGATCACCAAAAACGTTAAAGAGTTGGACGTCAAACGGAAAATTCTGGAAGCGGTCCATCGGGTAGAATCCGAATGCCTTCGTTCCGGAGAAGACATTCGCGGTTCCCAGCCCACCCCCGGAAACATCGCGGGTGGACTGTCCACCATCGAAGAGAAATCCATGGGATGTGTGTACAAATCGGGTAGTTCTCAGTTTGTCGATTTTCTGGAATACGGAGAGGCGGTACGCAAGCCGGGACTCTCATTTATGGATACTCCTGGACAAGATGTCGAATCAATGACCGGCATGGCCGCGGGTGGAGCTTCACTGTTTCTTTTCTCTACCGGTCGAGGCTCCCCGGTCGGTTTTCCGATCGTCCCGACTATCAAAATCACGGGAAATGAACGCGTTTACAATAAGATGAAAGACGATATCGATATAGATGCTTCGGGCATATTCTCCGGTAAATCAATACATCAGATTGGCGAAGACATCTATGCCTTGATATCGAATGTCTGCAATGGAGAGGTCACAAAAACGGAAATAAACGATTATTCAACGATAAGCATACATAAGGAGTCGTTAACATTGTGATTATTTTCGTAAAACGCTCCTATTTGAGCGGCAAACGAATTCGCCGATCCGAGTCATTCTGAATCAGGTAACTCCCTATGGCGGCTTTCCCTTTCCAGCCGCCGGTCGGCTCAATGTTACTCAGAAGTCTTCCCCGACAGGAGTAGACGTCTCCCGACCTTGCGGTGGGGCGCAGACGAGCTTTCCGGCTCTTTTCGCGGCGGTTGGTGATAAAAGCATGGTCGGCCCGAACCGATTCCATCGGCAATACCCCCTGGAGCGCTCCGATATCGGGGGGAGTGGTAAAATCAACGATCGTTCGTTTTCCGTGTTCGACGGTAACCGCAATGGCGTGCCGGGGCACTTCCGGCAATGTGATACCATCCCAGTAAACCGTATCCCAATAGGCGCCGAACCACTGGATGATCGGGCCGGTCTCCTCGCGAAACTCATATTTTCCCACGTAGTATTTGCCCACGGGAAGATCGGACAATCGGCACTCCCCTTTCTGGAACCCGGTTGTTTCGAGGCGAATCGGCCAGTCAATGTCATACATCTTTTCCAGTATAGGAGTTGCCCCCCAACGCAGACGATCGGGAGCCTGCAGAAGACCTATGGAATGAAGCTCACGATTTTCTGTGTAACAGAAAACCACGGTTTCGTATTGTGAGTGGACTGTCGCGGTTATTGTACCGACATCCCACCTTGGTGGTGGAAACCTCGAAGTCCATGGGGGCTCCGTGATTGGTCCGTCAATCACATTTAGCCACACCATTTCAGGCTGGCCGATACCCGCGTCCAGATACACGGGCCTTCGCTCTGAGCCACCAAACTGCAAGTCAATCATGACACTAAGCGTTTCCCCCTCGGAAAGCTTCTTCGTATGGGCGAGATCCTTATCCAGAAACCAGGGAAACCATGTCTGTCCCGCCCGAATCAGGAACGGTTCATTTGCCATCACCTCTATTTCGAAACGGCTGTCTTCACAGAGAGTCTGGACGACAAGTGCCGTGTCGCAATATTCAACGGAAACGGGGCCGGTACCGAAATAGGCCGGCCCGGGCATCCGCACGTACCCCTGAACAAGGGCCTTTGGATAATCATCCCGGTAATCGGTTTGCCGACTCGACGAAAGGTCAATCCGACGTCGTTCTCCCGGCTCGAGGAGAACCGAGGCGGCCGCACCCGCAATTGGGACATTCGGATGATAGGTTTTTCCGGTTCTACCCTCATCCATTACCACAAAGTACGTTCCTCGGGCCAAATCCTCGAGTGCAAAGTTAACCCTGTCGGGAGAAAGCGAGTCCCGGGCCACTATCAAACCGTCGGTGGTGACGCAGCGCACTTCCACGGATCTATTGATTGACCTGCCGGTGCGGGTAATGCTGCCAAAGACCACGGCCCCGGAATCAAGCCGTATTTCGTCACGCCGCAGATCTCCTCCTACGTAGAAGGCCTGAGGCTTTTCATATAAATGTCGGCTATTCCACCACCGTGGAGCGTATCCGGGTATTGTCAGAAGTACTCGATATTGGGTGAAATCTACCGTGGTTGAAAGACAAAATCCCCCGGCATCGTCGGTGGTTCCGACAATTCGGAATGTACGTCGATTATTGAGATCGACGGGAATAAAGACCAGCTCGAGCGGAGTCGAGCGCACCGGTCGGCCGTTACAGGTGAGCCTTCCCGAGATTTCGATGTCTTCGCCATGGAAACCGGGCGGCACGGTAATGACGAAGTATTCTCTTGACCGAAAATAAGCTGCGTAATGGAAATCAAAGGTATTTCCCAGGTAGTAGTAGTCGCCGAGTGGTGAACCAAACGAGTTACGATGCACGACCAACGTATGTCCCGTAGGATAGAGTCCGTAAACGTGAAAGTTCCCTGATTTCGTGCGCACTCTTTGGACTTCGTTACCATAGTAGTCGAGAACGGAAACAAGCCAGTCTTCCCGCACACCGTCGCGTGGACGCACCTCGCCGGAGAACCAGCGATCACCCCGCACCCGCATCTCGGAAGTGTCGCCGGGCATATTCCATTGTTTCAGGGCCGGCTGCCTGAAATCGGGAGCATACCGACGGAGTCGCAATTCCCGGAAAATATCTACCGGATACTCTTCGAAGGGCTCCGCCGATGCCGGCGAAAGCAGAGCGAGAATGATCGCGAGAGCGCAGAAGACGACACCAACACGGAAACGATGATGCTTCACGAAGTTCCTTACTTTCAGCACGTAACAATATGTTAGACAGGACCGGACCTGATCTCCGGCTTTGCCTTCCGGAGTATCGGATCTCAAACACATGCAAAATACTCTCGGCCGGCCTTTGCGGATCAGGAAGTTGGATTCACGATCAAAACACCATATGGGCCTTCCCATGTTGCGGGGAAAATCAGTTGGGTGAAGCCGGATGAAACCGGGGAAACTTTTGGTGTGGAATTCACCCATCTGTCGGAACAAAAAGGTGATCCGTTAATCCAAGTTTCGCAGTCGAGAGCGAGCATTATGCGTAAGATGTTGTGCATATTTGTCTTCCGAAGCTTCGTGCGAAGGCCGACTGCTCGTTCTCGACTGCGAAACCTGGGTTAGAATACGCCGCC
>CAYFVL010000345.1:0-5489 GCA_964346405.1 uncultured Fibrobacterota bacterium | reverse complement strand
GGGGAGATACCTTGAGCATTTTTCTACAACGAATCGCGCGCCGGCTTACGTCCCGACCGTCGGGACCGTGAGTTGGTTGCGAAACTTGGGTTAGGACAAGGAAACCGGGCGCATTCGCTGCCGGCCGAGGCGTTGAATGCGCCTTTCTGACAAGCAGAAATAATGTGCCGCGGCGCGAAAGAGTCCGTATAAACAAATCAGGAGGGATGCCATGAAGAGGATAAAAGTTCTTGAAATACTTCTTTCGTGGGCCGCGATGTGCATGTCGATAGGTATCACCACTTTCACGGCCTCAACATCCTCCAAGTCCCTGGCCACAACCGGAGATACAATTCTGGTCTCAACCGGCGGAGGACTGGTGACGTATAATCTAAGTGGCGAGATAATAGGAAAGTACGGCAGATCCGACGGTATCGGCTCAGAAAGCCTTACCGCCGTCACCGTTGGCAAGGACGGCAGTATTTGGGTCGGTACCGCCGAACATGGAGTTTATAAATTGGTGGGTGAAGGCTGGGTCGGGTTCACCGATTCAACCGGAATCGCCCACAACTCGATCATGTGTTTGCTGACGGCTCCCAACGGTGAGATCTGGGTGGGAACCAAAGGGGGCATCAGTGTTCATGACGGTGTTGACTGGACTACGTATACAGAAGCCGACGGGCTTCTATCCCATACCATATTTGACATGGCCGCCGACTCGGACGGCCGCATATGGGTCGCAACAGGCGATGGCGCCTGCTTCTTTGACGGTTCAACTTGGAGGGGGCCGGGGAATGACGGAAATCTTCCAACAGATTTCCTCAACTGTGTCTCTATAGATTCGGATCAGAACGTCTGGTTTGGCACGTCATCGGGTGCAATTAAGTACGACGGGAACACCACCACATCGTTCGGTACTTCCGACGGTCTCCCGGATCCACGGGTGCGCGCGATTACGTTTTCGGGCAGTTCGGTCTGGTTCGGTACCGGCGGCGGTATTGCCCGAAAGAAAAACGGATGGGAGAGCTGGGAATCCGAAAATGAACTATATTCGCCGTACATCAACGATCTGGTCACCGCATCGGACGGCGAGGTCTGGGCGGCAACCCGCACCGGTGTTTCTCGGACGTCGAACGGTGCTTTGAGGAAGGTCGATCCCCCCAACGGCATTTCGGGCAACAGCGTACAGGGAACTGCAGTCGACTGTACCGGAATAGTCTGGTTTGTGCTGAAAGGAAGCGGCTTGTGCTCCTTTGACGGTGAGAACTGGAAAGCATATACCGAATCCGACGGCATTAAGAGTCCGGACCTGATGGCGATCTGCGTAGACGGCCTTAACAGAAAGTGGATCGGTACGTACGGAGGAGGAATAATCATGTTGAGCGATACCGATTATACCACCTATACCTCCGCAGACGGACTTGGGGCGGATTGGGTTATGTCAATTGATGTCGCCCCCAATGGGGATGTCTGGTTTGGGACGTATGGAGGCGGTGTTTCCGTGTTTAGGGGCAATGAATGGGTAACATACACCGAGTCGGAAGGACTCGCCCACAACAGTGTTCTTGCCGTTAAGGTCGATGCGCACGGCGCGGTTTGGTGTGGGACTCGAAAAGGGTTGAGCGTCTTCGAGGATTCGGAGTGGAGATCGTACGGAACCGACGATGGACTTATAGGAGACCGTATTGAAGACCTTGCTTTTGCTCCCGACGGAACGATTTGGGCGGCTGGAGCGGGCGGAGCGAGCTATTTTTGTGGAGAGATCTGGAAGAGTTACGGCCGGGGAAAATTCCCCAGCGAGATCGTGAGTGCCGTAACGGTTGACCTTGAAAGTACTGTATGGTTCGGTACCCCACACGGATTGGTACGATACGATGGACAAACCTGGGAAACGTTTTCGGAGATTGACGGGTTGGCCGCTTATGCTGTCCAATCCGTCAATACCGCGCCGGACGGAAGGCTTTGGGTCGGTACCGTGGGTGGAGCTTCGGTTCTGGATTTATCTATCCAGGCTAAGAGAAAGCTCAATCTACCGAAAACCGCATTTTCAGTTTTATCGCAAATTGAAATTCTGAATTCCCAATTGATAATCAGGGGGGACATGGATAAGATCAAAGCTCCGATCCAGCTCGGCCTATACGACTGCCGGGGAAGATGTGTTCAACTGCGCCGGATCTCATCCGCCGATCGTCCGATTGTTATTCCAGTAAATAGCCTTGCATCCGGTCATTATCTGCTTCAAATGCACGCGGGGCCCCTTCGCGAAAGCCGCCCGATAGTCCTGCCGGATCGAGCATCACTTTTCGATCGTCGGCACGATTGACGGAATCCGAGATTAGCAGGAATGTTGCGCCGGCGCGACAGTGTCATAGAAGGCATTTTCCCCTCGTATAAGGACACCGCGCCGACAGCCGGGTTTACGACATTGAGTATCAAGGCGGTTTTCATCCGCTCCTGTCCCACAATGGCTGAAAACGGATACTTTGACTTTCCGTCGCTCATAGTTCTCCTTCCGGACGGAATTCAGATCACTTTGCATCACCGTGATGCGCCTGTTTGTGCGCAACAATGAACGGACACCCGTTGCGCTCATCCCAGTGCAAATCGGCGTCGACGCAGAATTCCCGGTTCAGTGTTTCGGAAGTCAGCACGTCTTTGCCCGGTCCGATCGCCCGCAACTGTCTGTCTTTCACGATCATGACGGTATCCGCGTATCGCACCGCATGATTCAAATCGTGAAGAACCATAATAATAGTCAGGTTAGATTCACGATTCATCTCACGCAGAAGTTCCAGTATTTCGAGTTGATATGCGATATCCAGGAAAGTGGTTGGCTCGTCAAGCACGAGCACCTCGGGCTTTTGTGCCAGTGCCATCGCAATCCACGCTCGCTGCCGCTCTCCTCCCGAAAGCCGGGAAAGCGGTCGTGTACGCAGATGAGTCAGGTGTGTTTTCAATATCGCCCAATCAACCACTGCGCGGTTTTCTGTTTTGCACTCTTTTCCACCCATTCCATGCGGGAATCGGCCATATTCCACCAGTGAGTCTACGGTCAGGCCCTCAGGGACATGACGAATCTGGGGAAGGACCGCCATTGTCTGCGCGACTTTTCTCGTGGGCCACTCAAACAGATTCTTTCCTTTGTAGAGTATTGTTCCCGCCGTTGGGCGAAGCGTACGAGACAGCACACGAACCAGAGTTGTTTTACCCGCACCGTTTGGTCCCACAACGGCCGTAACAGTTCCCGCCGGTATGCCGAACGTAACATTCTCGAGTATGGTCTGTCCCCCGAGGACTACCTTGATATTCCCGGCTGAAAAAACGGTCACCGGTCCAGCCTCCGATCTCTGAGAAGGAAGAGGAAAAATGGGGCGCCGATAAGGGACATTATGATTCCGGCGGGCAGCTCGACCGGGTCAAGAATGGTGCGTCCCACGGTGTCGCAGGCGATTACAATAGTCGCGCCGATGATTAACGAAGCGGGAAACAGAATCCGATTGTCCGGACCGACAAGTTTTCGGGCGATGTGCGGAACAACTAACCCGACAAATCCAAGAAGCCCTACCACGGAAACCGCGGCGGCCGCGGTAAGCGATGCCACCGCAATCAACAGAAACCGCGTGCGCTCCACATGAAGCCCCAGGCCGGTAGCGACATCGTCACCGAGAGTGAGTATATTGAGTCGAGTCGGACAGAATAGTGCCGTTCCGATTCCCGCCAGGGCATAGGGCCACAACATGTTGAAATGCGGCCAGGACCGTGCGGAAAAACCTCCTACCATGAACGTAAGTACACCATGCACCCGTTCGGGATAGAAAATCATTAGTGTACTCATACCGGCTCCAAGTAACGAAGACACCGCCACACCCGCCAGAATGAGTCGAAACGGATCCGCTCCCCTGCTCCAGGCAAGCCCGTACACCAGAGACGTAGCGGCAAGCGCACCTACAAAAGCGCCGGCGGGCACCAGTGTGGTATGATCCGGGAATACGATGAGTATCAGGAACCCGGCAAACCCGGCCCCCGATGAAACTCCGACGATATTGGGGGCGGCAAGCGGGTTTCGCAATACTCCCTGAAGGATTGCGCCCGACAGAGCGAGACACATTCCCACCAGCCCCGCCACGAGTATACGCGGCAACCGAATGTTCCACAGAATCTGATGTTCAACACTGCCCCGCATTCCGAAAAGCGCTCGAGCCGCTTCAATCGGTCCGATTGCGGTGGCGCCCAGACCAAGGCTTATGAACGTTACGCCGATCAGAAGCAGAACCATTATCCCGAGAATCACGAGAGTTCGCCGGGGGCGTAAGGCTTTCGACTCCGCACCGGCCCGATATGCATTCATTACTCGAAATCCTCCGGATAGAGAAGCTCCGCAAGATATCGATAGCATTCCGGGAACCGTTTGTTCGGCTTATACAGAAACCCGTTTACCGGAAGATAATGGACGCGATTTTTTTTCACGGCCGTGAGTGTTTTCCAGGCTGGGTTTGAAGCAATACTCTTGGCGATTTTTCCCTTGACCATCTCAGAAGAGCCCATCGTCTGAACGAGAATGACCTCCGGATCGCGCTCTACGACCCGTTCCATGCTGAAAACCTGCATCTCTTCACTCGTCAGTGCGGCATCGGACGCGATATTATTCGCCCCCAGATCCTCGACCATCGATCCCACCAGCGAGCCGGGAAGCTTGACCACCACTCCCATTGCCGAGCCGAACAGAATCAGTACACGCGGCCTTTCCCCTTTTGGTACCGCCGTGAGGACGGAGTCAACACGTTCCTGAATAATACGTAGCGAATCCGTACGGATATCGGATCGTCCGATCAGACGACTGAAGACGTCCACAACCCGGCGGTAATCGCCAAAAGTCTCGTAGGTTAAGGACAAATGGGGAATACCGGCATTCTCGAGCATCGGCACAAGACGACTGTGCTCGGCGAACCGATGCCTCATCAGAATCAGGTCGGGTTTCAGGCTGAACACCTTTTCCAGATTCGGGTGCGTCACACGCCCGATCTCTGGAAGGGGTACGGCTGCCTCGGGAAGCTGAGTAAGTGACGCCGTTGGACGTCCGACGGCGATACCGCCGCATTCATACCAGACACTGATATACGACGTATAGATAGGAAGAACCCTTCCGGGGTTCTTCGCAAGAGTCACGTTTTTACCCCTCGAGTCCACAACCGTGATACTGTCACCGATTTCGGATATGATACCCGGATTGCGACCGGAAGGCATGGTCATTTGCGCAGTCGGCGTCTGAGCTGTTGGGGCCAGGGCGATGATTAACGCCGCGCAGAAACCCCGTTGAAACGTACAGTTTTTTGTCTGAGGTGCGATGTTCTTAACTCGATCTATATCCGTCGCAGAACTCTTTCGGTAGAAAAAAATGCCACCCAAAATATCGGTATTGTACAGTCCCACGCTCAAATCCCCAAAACCCCCCGATAAATCCCGACATAAAAACAAATGCACCATCATCACATCGCAGCTCGGCTTTGAAA
>CAYFVL010000344.1:0-5507 GCA_964346405.1 uncultured Fibrobacterota bacterium | reverse complement strand
CTCCGCTCGGGACATCGCCTCGGCATTTCGGCTCCGCTCAATACATCGCTCCGCTGGTACGGCGGTTCTCGACTGCGAAACCTGGGCTAATGGCTCCCGTTGGCTGTGCCTGTCGAAGTCACCCAATGCTGAATCGGGCATTGGTTTCCTTTTGGTTACGGCTGAGCCGACTCTCGCCCGACTTTTCGCAAAGCTCGGGCCACAATGAAGCCCTTGATTATTGATCTATGAAATATATATATTACTCTGACTATACACTTGAAATCGACATTTAAAGAGGTAGATTATGTCCAGGACATGTGAAGTTTGCGGGAAACACCCTCGTGCATCTCGTTCGGTTTCTCACGCTCACAATGTGAATAACCGTATACTGTTTCCAAATCTGCGGACGGTAAAGAAAACCGAAAACGGCACCAGCAAAAGAGTCAAAATCTGCATGAAGTGTCTCAAGACCTCCGCAAAGACTTGAATTGATTCGAAAACCCCCACGAAAAGTGGGATCGGTCTTATCCTAAATTAAGATAGAAAAGCACAGCTCTTGCTGTGCTTTTCTGTGTTGGTCCGGACTTGCTTTTGTCACGGTCGAGGTGTATGGCCGCCCTCACCCCGGAATCCCTTTTCGCCGATGCCCGACCGGCGTCGGGGATACGGTTCGTCGCTATTGGGAAGATCTCCCATGGCCTGCCCGACCGAATAGGGCATCCTCTTCAATGATGGAGAGTCTATGATATTCAGGATCCGACGGGTTTTTGACGATACCGTCAAGGCAAATAGCGATGCTATCCGGCAGGTCCAGGCGATTCTTCGAAGTCGGTTCCCCGGAATCCGTAGAGGAGAAGTCGACCAGCTTCCAGCCAAGCTTCACAATCCGCTGAAGGCCCGTTTCCGGCCCATTCTCTATGTATCCGAGAATGGGGTCGGTGTTGTAGACGGGTTTGCACTTCTGCTGCACGCTCCCGATCTGAGGTTCTGCTACCTGGATTACCTGTCGGTCGCACTCGGAAAATCCGGGCGGGGGCTTGGCGGGATTCTGTATGAAAATGTGAGAAAACAGGCCAGGCTGCTCGATGTGGTCGGGATCTTTCTGGAGTGCCTTCCCGATGATCCCATTCTAGCTCCGGAGCCCGATGTCCGAAAGCAGAATGTCGCTCGACTCAAATTCTACGAACACTACGGAGTCCGTCCTATAGTCAATACCAAATACGAGACTCCGGTCACTCCCGAGGACGAGAATCCGCCGTATCTTCTGTTCGATGATCTTGGCAGAGGTCGGTATCCCTCGGCCCAGGAGGGCGGGAAAATCGTCCGAGCCATTCTCACCAGGAAATATGGAGGAGTCTGCAGTCCGGAATACATTAAAATGGTGGCGGAATCCTTTCAGGACTCACCGATACGGCTTCGCCCACTACAGTATATCAAAAAGCCTGAATACGCCGCTGTACCGACGGGGGTTCCTGAAGCGGACAAATTTCTACTCGTGGTAAATGAGAAGCATAAAATCCACCACGTCCATGACAAAGGATATGTGGAATCTCCCGTGCGGATCAAGTCCATTCTGAGGAGTATCGAAAAATTAGGGCTTTTTCGACAGTCCCCCGCAAAGCGATTTTCCGATCGGTACATATATGCGATTCACGACCGAAAGTACGTGGATTATTTCAAAACTATCTGTTCGAAGCTTCCGGAGAGCCAACCGATATATCCATACGTGTTTCCCGTGCGCAATGCGGCGCGTCCCCCAAAGGATCTGACGGTCCGGGCGGGGTACTTCTGTATCGATACATTCACGCCCCTCACCGCAAATGCATATTCGGCGGCCCGTGGCGCCGTCGACTGCGCCCTGACCGGGGCCCAGGGGCTGCTCGAGGGAGTCCCGCTTGCCTACGCCCTGGTGCGGCCTCCGGGACATCATGCGGAACGCGGTTTTTTTGGGGGGTTCTGCTATTTCAACTCCGCCGCAATTGCCGCACAATATCTGGTCTCTGCCGGTCGGGTGGCGATTCTCGATATAGATCATCACCACGGCAACGGGCAGCAGGATATTTTCTACGCACGAAACGATGTTCTTACGATATCGCTCCACGGTCATCCGAACGTGGCCTATCCGTATTTCAGCGGGTTCGCCACGGAGCGCGGCGAGGGAGCCGGCACGGGGTACAATCACAATTTCCCTCTCCCGGAAAACATCGACGGCGAAAAATACCGTGTTCAGTTGCAGCGCGCATTCAAGGAGATTCGACGTTTTGCGCCCGAATTCCTGATAGTCGCTCTGGGGCTGGATACCGCCAAAAACGACCCAACCGGTTCATGGCTTCTTGACGAATCCGATTTCTATGAGAATGGACTTCTTATCGGCGGTCTGGGACTCAGCACTTTGGTTGTGCAGGAAGGCGGCTATGAAAATCGTGTCGTCGGACGAAATGCGGCGGCCTTTTTCAAGGGCCTCTGGGACGAGTATGTCGGCCGGCGCTCCTGAGTGAATGGCCCCCGCCCGAACAGAGCAGCGTTTTCTTAAATTAAGGTAAGTTCGCGCAACAGCTTACGGGAGAGATATAAATCCCAAACGTTCTACGGAGAGCTTTTAATTTTCGCCTGAAATCTGGTGCGCTCTCCCCCCAGGGGTAGCGATCTTCCAATTTCGATAAACAACTTTTTCCATTTTTCGAATGTGGACCGGATCCCGAAAGTAGAGCCGCGGCCACCCCCGCGGACCACGGAAATTGTTCTCGATAGTCGGCATCAGCGAAATGGCTCAATAAACGCAATCAGTGGGAGCCGTCATTGCATTCGCGCGCGCGGATCCGAGCATCTCACGGTTTCGGCAAGGCATTTGCAGATGATCCGGCTTCCTTCGACAAGGGCATCCGTCATCGGTCTGACACATGACGGAAAGGGATGATGCCTTGTCGAAATTAGTCAGATCTTTTCACTTGATACCCAAGCCGGCAAAACCGAAAGGTCGGGCTTTGTACCGCCCTGCGCTACTGGACGAAGTGCCGCTGCGGCGTTCGTCAAGGTAGGGACCTGTCGGACAGAGATTCTCAACAGTCGGTTCGGATTGGGTGAATCATTGACAGGTGACGACAATAGCGCACACCGTTCAGGTTTCGGTGTGCGGAAACCCGATCTGCCCGAAAAGGAGAAGTGACATGGATGCACGAAATGTAGCCGAAAAATTGAACACTCTCATTCAACTCGACATCGATGCGGTGGGAGCATACAATCAGGCCATCGATGAAATTGACGAACCGGATGTGCGTGATCGGCTCGAGGGATATCGTGACGACCACGAACAGCATATTTCGGATCTCTCGGATATCGTTGTAGAAATGGGGGAAGAACCGGTTGAACGCTCAAAGGATTTTAAAGGGTTTCTGCTCGGGGGATTTACAAAAATTCTCAGCATGGGCGGCACGGATTCCGCTCTGAAAGCTATGGAGAGCAATGAAAAGATAACAAACAAGAAATACGCCGAAGCCATGGACTGGGATTTCGGACCGGAAATACACGGAATCATTCGAAAGAACCTCGAAGATGAAAACGAGCACCTTGAGTACATAGAGCGAACGCTTGGTCACGAGGTGGATGTCGATCAATATCACCACGCGTGAGGTTCCCGTCGGCATCACACCAGGTGAGCTGTTTCCGCGGACGCAATCCACTTGTAAGGGGGTGGATTGCGTTTTTGCGGATTCGGGTCACAAGCAGCAAAGACCCCGGCCCGCCACACACGGTGAAAAACATCACCGCGGAGAGTATTTTGGGGAAATGAACATCCCGAAAGCTCCTCTGATCAGCGTTGTGCTTCCCTATCGAAATGCGGGTTGTTTTCTTGAACCGGCGGTCGATTCGGTACTCCGGAGCACGTTTCCCAACTTTGAGCTGATTCTTATCGACGACGAAAGTTCAGACGGGGCAGAAGTAACGGCCGGGAAATACGAGCTGTCGGAACCCCGGGTCCGCGCGATATCCAACCGTGGATCGGGACTGGTGGATGCTCTCAACACCGGCCTGACGGCTTCCCGAGCCGAGTTTGTGGCGCGCATGGATGTCGACGATGTTTGTCATCCCGATCGCCTTGCGTCACAACACGAGCTGCTTCGGACAAACGATACCGTCTGCCTCGTATCCTGCCTCGTGGAACCCATGCATAAAGAAAGCTTGTCACCGGGTATGCGGGACTATCTGAGCTGGGTCAACCGAAGCGTGACATCAGATCAGATTCAGCGTGACCTGTTTATTGAAAGTCCGCTGCCTCATCCTTCAGTCATGTTCCGAAAGGACGCAGTCCACCGAACAGGCGGATATCGCGACTACGACGGCCCCGAGGACTACGATTTGTGGATGCGTCTGGCTCTGGACGGTGGACGGTTTGCCAAAGTGCCCCGGCCCCTGCTGACCTGGAGAATTCATGCCGGGAGTCTCTCGCGTACCGATCCCCGGTATCGTTCGGATGCGTTTGTCCGTAGGAAATTCGGATATCTTCTGGTGTGGTTAAACAAAAAGGGATTAGGAGCGGGAAAACGGCTTAGAATCTGTGGAGCGGGTAAGTTTGGGCGGAAGTTACAAAGGTTTCTTTCGGAGAATGGGTTTGCGGTCGAGGCTTTTATTGATACGAGGCGTATCGGTGACAAAACTCTGGCACTACCGGTATTATCACCCGATTCGGTACAAATCGGTGAAGACGGGTATTTTTACTTTGGCGCGGTGGGTACCTGGGCGGGCCGGAGGGAGCTTGAGGATTTCTTCAATCGAGTGTCCAAAGAACTGTACCGAGACTATGTTGTCCTCTGATGGCATGCGAAAAATCGCGCACCTAGCCCAATCAAATGAATAAAGCCGAGGATCCGAAATGAGGCGTTGAACAAACCGGGGCTTGGTCGAAGGAAAGAAAATGGGACGGATTGGCGTATCCGCCCCGTACAACACGGATTACATCTTCTTCATGAAGTTGTCGAGGCTCTCGCAGGTATTCAGGGCAATGAGCACGTTGTGAATGTCGTCTTTCCCAATAACCGTATCCCTTTTGGGACGGCCCTTCATGAAAGGGATGCGACCGGGTTTGGTTTTTCGAGCATATTTTCTCGCCAGGGCTTCTTTGTCGATGACATCTTTTCGTCTCATTATTCGATCTCCGATTTCGCTTGGGATTGAATTCACTATCAGAAATAGCAACCCATATGCCATGTTCGCAGGCTGCCGAATTCTTTGGTGAGCACTCTTCGGAAGGTACTCGTGTGTAGTGTAAGGGCGAATTGACACGAAATTGAATCAATATGTAATCGTTTTCTCCGCCGACGCTCGATCCAATTACGCCGATCGGGAGCGACATATTTTGACCTGTATAATGCCTGCTCAACCGCCGTGTGGATCAGCAAAATCAATACGAAAAGAACCCGCGCTCAATTGCATCTCCGGGAAAATTCCATGGACTAAGGAGTCGTAACGAAACAACATCTCCATTCTCGCTTGATCTCAAGTCGGCTTTCTTCGTTGCTTGTTTGGGC
>CAYFVL010000343.1:0-5508 GCA_964346405.1 uncultured Fibrobacterota bacterium | reverse complement strand
AATCGCGCGCCGGCTTACGCAGAATGCCGTGAGTTGGTTGCGAAACTTGGGTTAACCCATATCGTCGGCCATGAGCAGAGTGAATTCGGCCGCTGCTTATTCCGTTATGGGGCATTGTTGGTTTCATAAGATCGACTCCGTTCAATGATGCTCCATTTTGGCATAATCAATCCCCACTGTCTGCTCTCCGACATCCGTCCAAAAACCTCCGTTATGCATAATAATCCCGCCACACGTTTCGATCTCGCTCAGCCTCCGCGGGGATGGTAAACGGTTTTCGGACAGATACTATCCAATATAGCGCTCATTAATCGGTATGGGTATACCCTCACTGGCGAAACATGTGTCCTGAAACGCATGCTGAATTCGCACCATGAGTTGATTGCGAAACTTGGGCTAAAGAATAGTATCTCGCCGACGTCTCCCACGCCGGCGACACTCAAAACTCAACGGTGGAAACCGGCATATAAGGTAGGTATTGTGCTGGATTGACCTGGAAAAAATGCTCAGGGTATCCGGGGAGATACCCTGAGCATTTTTCTAAGTCAAGATCGTGAAACAGCTTACGCTGAATTTTGTGAGTCGATTGTCGAAGTCGGGTTAACGAAAGACGCTCATTGATTTTTTTCCAGATTCACATGAACAGCACCCGTGGGATCGATCAGTATTCCAATGACGGCATTGGACCCAACCGTGTTGGGAATATATCGTCCGCGAGGATCTATGAGTCGGCCACTCGAGTTGAGGGAATTGCTCTGATGCACACGAAGCTGCGGGAGTTGTTCCCGGACCGCGGAGGATTCGCTGCCATCCCCCATTACGTGAATTGTTGAAGGGTGCCCGATGACTTTGCGTCCGTCCTCCAGCTCAAGCTCAACTATAAGGGATCGGACACCCGGTACGGACAACTTACATTTGGTCTGCCAGAACTTATAGACTACTCCTGGAAGCTCGGCGAGCAAGATGTCACAATCGTAGATCCGAACCATCTTGATAGGATCGTATTCGCCGTCAATGCCCGCTCCTCGTACCGTTACGTTAACCGCCGTATCAACGGGTACTCCAATGTAATCCTTTCCACCGGGCCCAAACCTGAAAGGGGTAGTCGGTGATCCGATCGCCACGCTCGGAGGCGCGTGCAATCCACCGAAATTCCCACTTGAACCGCCAACCCAGTGAACACCCCATTGCGCCGACTCATTGTTCTCCAGGGTTGGATGACGAGACACATACGCCTGCCACACTTTTGCTGTCCGTGCATCGGGCAACCATGCAGCCTGGCTTTTATCACCGGGATACTCATCATACGGGTAGACCCTTGGGTATTCACCAAACCAGGTACTACAGTCGCCCAACCACCCGTCTTCAACTGCAATATCCTTCAATTCAATCTGTCCGTTTCTGGGATCGGCATCTTCCGGGACGCGGTGTTGTATAATCGCATCAAACCACGGCCATTCCATATCGCGAGAGCTGTAAAACCCATGTCCCCAACTCCATTGCGGGGCGTAGGCAACCGGCTCTCCCGCGGCCCGACGTGACCGGAAGGTAGTGAAGGAATTGTTATTGGTGCCGGATGGATTCGAAACATCCATACATTCGTAATCACCCTTGCAATTACGCGGCCATTCATCGATCATGATACGAGGTGTCTGTTTTCCACCTTCCAGACACGCGTCCCATTGCGCATGATAGGCAATAGACCGCTCGGGAAACCATCCCGTTAGTTTTCTTGGAAAATTGGTGTTACGCGAATAGCCGTATGACAGAAAAGGGGCATGCTTGAATTCGGGGTGTCCACTTTTTTCAGCAGCCTCATCAAACACCGCCTGCATACCTGCGGCATCATCGGGTTTGGCTCGCCATTCATAGTACAACATGCCGAAACCCCAGTGATGTAACATTATACTTTTGTCGTGATTCAGTTCATTCTCATCGATAAGAATGCCACGAAGAATCTCTACTCCTTTGGGCCAGAATACTCGCCAGCGTTCTTCCGCATTGTAATATGAGGCTTCTATAAGAGCGCTGTCCATGGGCATAATACTGTCCGATGGGACTGCCGCCTGAGGCCGGGAAAGAAAACAACCGGCAAGGATGACTACACACCCCAGTATCACTCGAATGTTACCCAACAGGAGTCTATAGCCTTTATTTTTCTGATTCATTCACTATTCCTTGTGTCTGGCCACTTTGTGGTCGTATACATTTCTTCCGCGACTTCGCCCGAAGAGCATGGTGTTATTAAAAATAATAATATGAAGAGCATGGTGTTATTAAAAATAATAATATAGAGTTATTGCGAACTCAGGGCAAGGCAGATTTTCGCGTATTCGGATTCTTCAGCACAACGGCACCATTTGGTTCCGCTTCTACTATGTGGGATACTGCTTCCAACCGTAATGGTGAGAATCCCAAGGAAGAACCGGAAGACTCCAGTGCATGGAAAAGCAGTTTCGATCGAAACACAGCAACGTGCGATTCTGGGATAATGAACCAAAAGGCCATCCCCTTTTCCACTGATTTCTCCCGGACACGAAGTAAACCCCCCGATAATCTTGGATTCCGCACGTTTGGCTAACCCAAGTTTCGCAATCAACTCACGGCATCCTGCGTAAGCTGTTGCTCGCTCTCGACTGCGAAACTTGGGTTAGATCCGCGCCTTCCACTACTCCCGTTCAATCCTGGATCGAAAACGTTGCGGCTGGGAATTCTTCATATGGACAACGACGAAGTGACCTCGATTCTGTTCGGGAAAAAGTTAAAAAAAAATTATCTCAAAAACATAAGCCCATGCAAAACAATGGGTTATATTTGCTTGCATTCGGCATTGGCATAAAAAACATGCAAATTCGGTTCGCTTGAAGTACATTGGAATACTATGAAAACCAACACCCGAATGCCCGATCCGATGATTCTCAAATATGTGGATTATCGGGATTTCCTGACGGATTATGTCGAGGCCGGCAGAAAACGGGACCGATCGTTTACCCATCGATCCTTCGCCGAAAGCGCGGGGGTGTCGGTGGGGCTTCTTAGCGATATCCTCGCCGGACGACAGAATCTCACGCCGGAAACCATGCACAAGTATGCTCGGGTAATGGACCTGAGCAAGAGAGATATCGACTATTTCGAAGCCATGGTGCGATTCAACAATACAACCGACAAGGCGGAAAAAAACCGGTGGTTCGACAGGATGGCACGGTTCAGGGGACGATCGAAAGTGACCTGGCTCACCGCCGCCCAATATGAGTACTTCTCGCACTGGTACACCCCGGTACTCCGGGAATTTGTCGACGGCAAACCCGCTACCTTGGCGCCCAAAGAGATCGCTGCGGCGATTAAGCCGCGAATCCGCGTGCCCGCGATAAAAAATGCGCTCGTTTTGATGAAAGAACTGGGGCTTATTCAAGTCGATGAGCACGGATGTTGGCGCAAAACCGACCCCGTGCTATCATCAGAATTAGAACAGAAGTCTATGGCGTTGCGCAAGTATCATCTGCAAATGATCGAACGCGCGTCCGAAGCACTCGATCGGGCTCCCGCCAAGAGGCGCGAATATCAGGCTTTGACGCTGAGTGGCGGACCGAATGTCATAGCGATCATAAAAGCAAAAATTCGTGCTTTCACCGATGAACTACTGGCAATAGCCGAGGCCGAACCCGAAGTACAAGAGGTTATTCAGGTAAATATCAACATGTTTCCATTTACCGGCGAAGCAACAAAAGACGAAGGGGGTTCCGATGAAGCATAGTCGTAACATTGTGCGCCTCCTGACAATCATTTCAATAAGCGAATTTCTCCTCTGTTCGGGGGGTTCGGACATTGCGGGTGGAGGAGGTACTCGCGGCGGAAACCCCGTACTGGCGGGAATAGTGGTTGATTCGACGGGGCAGGCGGTGCTCGATGCTCGTGTAGGAATAGCTGTCGAGGAGTACGACCCGCTCAATCCTGAAGACTCCAATCGGTACGTTCAAACAAGAACCGACGCCCAGGGACGATACGCCGTGACTGCGCCCGGCACCGGCGCTTTGTTCGTGACCGCGTGGGATTCCGGGCGAATGCATTCGGGTTTCGTAATGGGCGGGGCGAATGAAAAAACGGATACGGTTGCCGTTCCAGATCTCAGGATCACCCGAAGCTGCACACTGGTCGTTCGTCTGCCGATAGCGATTGTCGGGGGTACGGCGGCGCTGACCGGAACAAATATCCTCGCCGAAACAGTGCGCAACGACAGTGTGATTGTATTCATCGGTGTGCCGCGGGGCCTGATCGCCGATATGAGCTTCCGGTCCGAGGGAAGTCCTCGCAGTCGAATCATTGTCGAAGACCTCGAGAAATCATCGGCCGACCGGGATACGCTCATCGTAGATGCCGTGAAGTCATTTTCCAGGCAAATAGTCCTTAATACAACTTTGGATGGAGCCGATATGGCACAAACCGTTCGGAATGTTCCCATTCTGATACGGCTCGACTCTACGCATACCCCTGTTTTCGACGAAGCCTCGAAAGATCAGGTTTGGTTCCGGAAAAATGATGTCGGATTACCGGTTCGGGTGGAAACCTGGGATCCGGCAGCCCGATCCGCGGCGCTATGGGTTTTGGTAGATACCCTACGGGGAAGCAACACAACCGATCTCACAATGTACTGGGGCGAGGTTCCGGCCGTACAAACCCCGGCGGGAGAGGTGTTCGACACCGCGAACGGGTTTGTGGGTGTTTACCATCTTTCCGATCCTTCCCCCGGACAAGAAGTTCTTGACGCCACGCAGGCATCGAGACACGGAAAGTCCGTCGACGCATTATTTGCATCCGTCCCAGTAAAGGGCATAATAGGGGCCGCGCAGCAATTTGGAGAAGAAACGAAACCGCTTGAATTTCCCACACCCGTTCTTTCCGACGGGAACTGGACGATGTCCGCCTGGTTTCTTCCCAACGGCCCGATTAACCAGGGGCGAATCGTTGGAGATTCCACCGGCGGAGTTCGTTTCAGCTACGGATCTTCTTCCGAACCCTCTTTGCAAAGAAATGCGAAGGTACACCTGGGGTATTCGGAGGGGGAGTCTGAATACCTGAACCTGGGAGACGGACCGCTTGACGATTCCTGGCATTACATATCGGCAACCTGTGACACATCGAAACAAAGCCTCAGCCTCTATATTGACGGTGCATTTATCGGCGACGTGACTTGGATAACCGGCACGGTATCCGTTCCCTCCCCCACGACATACATCGGAGGCGGGTATGTCGAACCTTTCATCGGGCTGATCGACGAAGTCCGTATCGCGCGAACGACGCGATCCCCGGAATGGTTGAAATTGTGTTACGAAAACCAGAGACCGAACAGCAGACTGGTGGAATTCAGGTGACTAGCCCGCCTTCGACAATCGAGAAACGCCGTACCGCGCTGCACTGAGCGGTGTCGAAGTGAGCGGTGTCGAAGTGAGCGAAGCCGAAGTGAGCGGTGTCGAAGTGAGCGGTGTCGAAGTGAGCGGTGTCGAAGTGAGC
>CAYFVL010000342.1:0-5511 GCA_964346405.1 uncultured Fibrobacterota bacterium | reverse complement strand
ACAACATCTTACGCATACTGCTCTATCCCTCGGCTCCGCTCGGGACATCGCCTCGACTTCGCTCGGCACAGCGGTTCTCGGCTGCGAAATTTGGGCTAGTCCCGCTCCGCTACCCGGCATTCGTTATCTCAGATGGCAGAACGAAGCACATAATCATCGTTATGTCCGTAGGACCGATATGTCGCTCCGAATGGGGCTCAGGAGGCGTTTTGTTGGACATTTTCTACAAAAATGCCGGCCCTATGGGCCTGAAAATAGTGTTTACTTGCTTTCCGTTACATGCCCGGGGAAACAAATCAGGTCTCTACGACTCGGGGTAAAAAACGGGTCATCGGATAAAGGCGAGCGAAATCGGCGCTCGTTGCCGAGCGTGCGCATTCGGCCTCGGCTTCGTTCTTCAGAAGGCGTCTGCAAACCTGGCCCAGGGAATCGAGCGGTGCGGTCGGCAGGTCGACTCCAGTATAGGGATACTCAACTGAATTCTCGGAAACTACCAGGCAGTTATTGTTGAGCAGGTAAGAAACCCGCACCGACTCGAAAATTTGTGTTTCATAGTGATGGATATTGAGCACGAGCTTCGCACGGGATATCAGTTCGTCGCGTTGTGCGCCATACACCCCGTACGCAGTCCGCACTTGTATCCCATCCGCTGCAAGCTTCTCAAGTACTCGCCTTCGTCTTTCATTGACACTCCCATAGAACAGCACATCGATATCACACTCGGGAGAATGCCGGATTCGACGAAGTACAGGATGATACCCGATCGGCACGTATCGGGCATGGATACTCTTGGTGGAAAGAAATGAGATGTTCAACCGCGAATAGTCCCAGACTTCCTCGGCGTCCCTCAGAATCCGTTCACGCTCGGCGGGAAACATACCGGGATCATCACTCAGTTGTTCCAGTTGATATGCAATGTAGCGGCAGTTGCCGGGAAACGGAGTCGTGCCCAGAAGATGATATCCCAGAATAATATTCACGGCATTGTCCGCCGGCTCATTAACGGCTACGTCACAAAGATGCCCGAGATCGGAAAGTGAACAACGCAACAGAAACGCAACCTCGGTAAAAGCCGCCGTATGGGGATAACCGGTCGGCGCAATAATGCAGATTCGATATTTCATAAGCCCTGGGTAAATCCTGGTGGTATTGTGCCCGGCAAAAAAGTCCGGCAAGTGCCCGAAATGGCGATTTTGACCCTAAACCACCTTCCATGGTATCGTTCCGATCCCATTTTCCGCAACTACCCTTGTTTTTTCTTTGGCACATATTATTTTTGATGGGCTTCATGAAAATACGGTCCCGTCGTCTAGTGGTTAGGACACAGGATTTTCATTCCTGTAGCAGGGGTTCGATTCCCCTCGGGACTACCAAAGGGCGCCCTACCCGGAGAGATCTACCATAGTCGGTATCTTTTCGGGTGGGGCGCCTTTTTTTGTGCCCAGAAAGTTCGTAAGTATCGCAAATTTCAACGATTTCCCTGACGGGGTTCGATAATAATCAGCTTGTTTTTATAGAACTGCCCCTTATTGAAAACAATATTCTGTAATCGAACCTTACACCCAAGACTACCGGTGAATCTTCAGGTTCAATTCTAATGTCTGAGTTTTTCCAAAGATCAAGAATGGCGGGTGGATCTGATAATTCTGCCTGCTTCCATGCCGTTTTAATATGCACCCCTGCTTTTACCAGTTTTTTAATCAGCACCCCCCTTTTCAAACCTCAACCCCCAATTCAACACACTGCGCCTTTGGGTGGTCAATGTCCGAATCAGAACTATCCAACATCAGGTGATATGCGTCTTCAATGTTTTGCTTAAGCTCATCAAGTGTTTCCCCCTGACTAAAAACACCAGGCACTTCTCTCAATTTTCCTACATACCATCCTTCATCTTGCCAGTATTCTAATGAAAAAAATCTTTTCATAGCGACTCCTTAATTAACCATTTTACCTAAAATCCTTCTTCTCAAGCTCGGCAAAACTTCTTTCCCGAAATACTTTTCAAACCGCAAGCTCCATCACAGTATCTTTGGGTGTAATCCGACTTTGATCAATAATCCACCGACATAATCCACCGACAAACACCCCTCTATCTTTTCGGGTGGGGCGCCTTTTTATTTTTAACCCGGGTTTCGCGGTTGGCTCACGGCATTGCGCGAGTGTAGGCGAAAAAACAATGGAGAACAGATGAATCCCCCCGACCATATTTCAATAAACAATCGTGCGTGGATATCCGATTCTGATTTCGAGGTATCATACACCCGCTCACCGGGCCCTGGAGGGCAACACGTGAATAAGGTGGAAACCGCCGTGCAATTGCGGTTTCGTTTGGATGATGCACCGGGCCTCCCTCAGGACATTCGCGCAAAGGCCGGCAAAATTGCGGGTAGTCGCCTTACGAATCGGGGGGAAATCGTCATTGATGCCCACCAATTCAGGTCACGTGAACGAAACCGTCAGGATGCGATCGATCGGCTTGTGGCCATTCTACGCAAAGCCGCGGAGCAACCAAAACCGAGAAGAGAAACGAAGCCCACGAAGTCATCCAGGCGGGAACGGCTCGATAAGAAAAAGGCACGGGGCGATATCAAGAAGCTGCGCAAACCACCCCGGGTTTCCGAATAGAAGCCTGTATTTCATACGGGCATCAAGATTGTATTATTTTTCGTCGTACGGTGTCCGGGCCAAAGCCACCCGGGAGGGTCTGAACAGCGATATGGATAATTGAATACTTTCAGCAGTAAACGGAGGAAAAAATGGGTAGAGGTGACAGAAAAACGAGAAAAGGGAAAACCTGGCGCAGCAGCAACGGAAACAGCCGCCCGAGCAAGGCCAATCTCAGGAAAAAGAAGGCCGCCCCCAAGTCCTGACCTCTCCGGAACCTTGCCGCCCCTCACTATTTCGGGTATAATCAAAGCAGGCGGTGGAATCCACTGCCCGGAACAGTCTCAAATCGGCCCTGAACTATTTCCGGGCGAATTGGACTGTCCGAACGTGGGGTTCTGTTCCGTGAATCGGGTAATTTCGAGTGTGAACGACGAATCGAAACGGTCGTGACTGAGCCGGGCTCATTGAGTCCGGTTCAGTCGTTTCTATCCAGTCCCGTCACGGATCCAGAACACGGCTGCATTCGCTTCTCCGAACGGCGATTTCTTCGAAGTGAGGAAGGGGTCTACATGAAAATCAAATTCTGCGGCGGCGCTCAAACCGTTACCGGTTCTCAATTCCTTCTCACTATCGACAATCGGAAGTTGCTCCTGGACTGCGGTCTGTTTCAAGGCAGACGGGAGGAAACATACAAAAAGAACAAAGAATTCCTGTACGATCCCTCGTCGGTTGAATGCCTCGTACTCTCCCACGCGCATGTTGATCACAGCGGAAATATCCCGAACCTGGTGGCGAAGGGTTTCACCGGCTCTATCTATGCGACGCCACCTACCGTCGATCTCTGTAAAATTATGCTCAGGGATTCCGCCTATCTTCAGGAGAAAGATTGCGAGTGGGTAAACAGGATCCGAAGCAAATCCAATCAACCGCCGATCCAGCCCTTGTACACGATTGAAGATGCGGAAAAATCAACGGATCATTTCGTGGGCATTCCGTACGACAGAAGCGTATCCGTGCTTCCGGGCGTCACGTTCACGGACAGGGATGCCGGTCATATTCTCGGTTCCTCGGGCATATTGCTCGAAATCGAGCACAATGGCAAGACTGTCCGCCTTGGATACGCCGCCGATATCGGCAGGCCGAATGTCCCGATCATGCACGACCCAAACGTTCTCCGCGACCTTGACATACTTCTTATGGAAACCACATACGGGAACCGGCTTCACGGCAGCGCTGAAGATGTCGAAGAAGAACTGGCCGATACGATTCGGACCGTGGCCGCCCGGGGCGGTAAAATACTCGTGCCGGCGTTTGCCATAGGGCGAACGCAACGACTGGTGTATATGCTCCACAAGTTATTCGACCAGAATCGCATACCGGAAATACCCGTTTTTGTCGACAGCCCCATGGCCTCAAATGCCACTAAGGTGTTTCGACGATATCTCGAGTACTTCGATCGTGAAACGGATCGAATTTTTCTGCAGGACCACGAAGATCCATTCGGATTCCGACGGCTTAAATACGTGCGGGAGGTATCCGATTCAAAAGCGCTCAACGGGATCTCCTATCCCCACATTATCATTTCTTCATCGGGAATGGCCGAAGGCGGACGCATTCT
Organism: uncultured Fibrobacterota bacterium; assembly: GCA_964346405.1. Lineage (GTDB taxonomy): Bacteria > Fibrobacterota > Chitinivibrionia > Chitinivibrionales > CAYFVL01 > CAYFVL01. The sequence continues at coordinate 1,286 of CAYFVL010000342.1, read as the reverse complement.
TCACCACCTCAAAAACAATATCGGAAATCGAAAGTGCCTGCTTTTGTTCGTGGGTTACGCCGCTCGAAATACCCTGGCCAGAAAAATCATGGATGGGGAGAAAAAAGTTCGCATTTTCGGTGAAGAGCACGAAGTAAAATGCGACATTAAGGTCATGGACAGTTTCAGCGCTCATGCCGACAGACGCGGCCTTCTTGAATATGTCAAAATGACACCGCCGTCCAGACTCAAAAACATATTCCTTATCCATGGAGAGCCGGAGCAGTCGCTGCCGCTCAAGGATGCACTCAGGAGTATGGGATATCCTCATGTATTTTACCCGGAATTCGGAACCGAGGTTGACGTTCCGCTGGATTGACTGGCATGCCATTTGCTAAACAATCCGTTCTGCCGTTGATTAATTAACCTCGGCAAAGGGCCGGCGGCATTCCCGTATTTCAGGACAATGAATAAAAAGGGGTATCGATATGAGCATGGTATTCGCACTTTTCAAGTCATATTCCGACGCCCGTGACGCGGTAAACGATCTTGAGAAGGTCGGTTTTGCCGAAGGAGATATCAATGCGATCGTCGCCGCCGGGGCCGGCAAGGAGTACCTTCGAAAGACCAGGAAATCGGCAACCCACAGGGTACGGGATGCGAAATCCCCGTCCCCTGGCGGGCAATCGCTTTTCGGACTGGATAGAGTATTGGCGGCTCAGCACCCGGTCCGGATGCCCGATTCCGGAGCGGTCCTGGCCGGCGGATCGATCGCAACAACGATGGTGCATACCGAACAGGGAGTAGATTCCGGCCTGGAAAAAGCTCTTGACGAAATTCTTCACGATCACGAAACCGCGAGCACCTACGTTCGTGCGATTGAGGGCGGGGCGGTGGTCCTTGGAATCAGATGCGATCCCGGTAAAGCTTCCGAGGCCACGACAATAATGGAGCGTTGGCGTGGAAGATCGGTTCGGGTTGCGCCGGTTAAATAGTGCTTGTCCGAAAAGTCCCTAAAACGGACGCTGAGCCTGTCGAAGCGCCCGTTTTAGGCTGAAATCGCCGGTTTGCTTCATCAATCCGAGCGAAAACAGGACTTTTCGGACGGACACTAAATAGTACCGCATCACGAAAGATCCTGGTTATCCAACATACTTTGAGAGCCGGAAGAAGTAGTTCTCTTCCGAATGCTTTATCGGCTCGCTTCCATGGTCTAGCCCAAGTTCCGCAGTCGAGAACGAGCAGTATGCGTAAGATGTTGTGCGAGATTGACTTTAGAAAAAGCGCAGGGGTATCCGGGGAGATAC
>CAYFVL010000341.1:0-5512 GCA_964346405.1 uncultured Fibrobacterota bacterium | reverse complement strand
CCCGGTATCGGCGTTACCCGATGTATCGGCGCCAGCCGGCCGAGAAGCAGGGTTTTACCGATGGAAAGAGGAGGACAGCTCCTTTGCCAGCGATTTGAACTCTGTTATTGCAATGAAACAACCCGAAGAACAGCGTGAGGCCACATGTGCCTCCCACCCCACAGCAGAGAAGCAGACACTCATTCCTCATTCCTCATTCCTCATTCCTCATTCCTCATTCCTCATTCCTAAACCTCAAACCCGGACAATCGCTCCCCCGCTTCTTCCCATTCCATCATAAGACTCTCGTGCCGCGCCTCGAGTTCGTTCAACTCCTCTACCGCCCCGGCGAGACACTGGTGATCGAGCGCGTTGGATGGGTCGTCGCGACGGGTGCGGACCGTTTCTATCCGCTCCTCGAGCGAAGCGATCTCTTTTTCCAGCTTTTCGATCCGACGTTCGAGCGTTTTTCGTTCCTTGCGTTCCTCCATCCGACGCTGCTTGTCTTCTTTGGCCGGCGGGACCGTCTCAGATGTGGGACGGGTCGGTTCTCCGGATACGGGTTTGTCGAGCGACTGAAGGTATCCGGCTTCAAGATAGGAGCGGTAATCCTCCAGAGAACCGGGAAAGTCCCGGAACGTTCCGGTTCGAATTTCAATTATCCTGTTCGCAAAACGCGACAGAAAAAACTCATCATGGCTGACCACAATCAACGACCCCTCGAACCGCGCCAGCGCATCGCCGAGCCGCTCCACCGATTCGACATCGAGATGGTTTGTGGGCTCGTCGAGAAGCAGAATGTTTCCCGGATTTGCCAGAACGCCCGCCAGAAGCAACCGGGATTTCTCTCCGCCCGACAATACTCCGGTCTTTTTCATAGAGTCTTCGGCCGTAAACAGAAATGCCCCGAGGATCGAAAGGACCTGCTCTCTATTGGGTGCACCGGCAAACCCCGCAACCGTATCGAACAGGGTGGCGTCGGGATCGAGAAGTTCCATTCGATGCTGACAGTAGTACCGCAATTCCGCATTGTGCCCCAGTTGCACCGTCCCGGCCATCGGAGGAAGAACGCCGCCGCAGGTCTTGAGGAATGTCGACTTTCCGGTTCCATTCGGTCCTATAATCGCGATTTTGTCGCCCCGATTCATCGAAAATCCGACATTTGAAAGTACGGTTCGGTCTTCATACCCGGCGGATACTCCATTCAGGGTAAGGGGCGCCACGCCGCTTCGTGCGGCCGACGCAAGCCTGAATTGCGCGACTTCCACCGTAACGTCTCTGTCGGGCAACTCCTCCTTGAGACGCTCCACTCTTTTCTCTTTGGATCGAGCCGCCGATGCTTTGGTAGCTTTCGCCTTGAACCGTCGGACAAAGGCTTCATTTCGCGCGATTTCGTCCTCGAGCCTGGCTCTGCGCTTTTCCCGGGCCTCCCGGTCCTGCTCCTTCCAGACGAGAAACCTGTCCACCGGTCCGCCGTACCAGGTCAAAACGCCTCCACGCAGCTCGAGCGTATCCGACGTGGTTCGCGAGAGAAAATCCCGGTCATGACTGATTATCAATGCGCCGCCCGAAAAACGTTGCAGGAACCGTTCAAGCCACACCAGAGAATCAAAATCGAGGTGGTTTGTGGGCTCGTCGAGAAGAAGGTAGTCGGGCGACAGAAGCAGCAATTGGGCCAGTACCACGCGCATCCGAAACCCGCCAGACAGCGCATGTATGTCCCCGTCCCACTGCTCCCCGGGAACACCCAGCCCGGTGAGGATTCCCGCCGCTCGCGAATGAAGCGACCAGGCGTCGTGCTGATCCATCTGGGCCTGAAGGCGCTCCAGTTCACCGGCCGCTTTGCGGAGTTCCTCCCGGGACGAAGCCTGGGCCAGCTTTTCGTACGTATTCTGCGCGGCAAGAAGGTGCGCAAACGGTGCGAGCACGAGGTTCATCGGTGTGACGCCCTGCTCGAACTCCATTTCCTGCGGAAGGTAGCCGATCCGAAGGTCACCGGGGGTAGCGACATTTCCCGAGTCCACGCTTTCGGTCCGGGCCAGAACCCGCATCAATACCGATTTTCCCGCACCGTTTGGCCCGATAAACCCGGTTAGATTTTTTGGATTGAGGGTCGCCGAAGCCTCGTTGAACAGAACCTTTGAGCCGAACTGCTTGCTAATTCCCTGGAATGTAATCATTGGTTAAAAATAGGCTATTTGCGTGAGGTCGCGCGAGGATACTGGTTTCACGGTTCACCACACTGTTCAGCCCAGGGTTTTGACAACTACGCTCTACGGATTTATACTTATATCGTCTACTATACTTTACGATTTTACCGAAAAAGGGTAAACCATGCTCGACGACATTTTCTCAATCCATGAATCGGTCGTTCAGGACGTACCTTTGTCTCCACGACGCTACCTCTACGACACCATACAGTGGGATTCCCGTGCAATATGCATCCTTGGTCCACGAGGCGTCGGGAAGACAACGATGCTGCTTCAGTACTATCACGAAGTCTTTGGAGATGTGGATCGATGCCTCTATCTGTCGGCAGACAATATCCATGTAACGTCGTCCGGTTTATTCGCAACCGTGCAGGAGTATTTCCGGCTTGGAGGGGAGGCCGTGATCATCGACGAGGTCCACAAGTACCCGGACTGGTCGGTTGAGGTGAAGAATATCCTCGACACCTACAAAAGGAAGCGTATTTTCCTGTCCGGGAGTTCTTCGCTCGAATTGGCACGAAGTAAGGGAGATCTTTCCAGAAGAGTAGTGTATTACCACTTAGGAGGATTATCGTTTCGTGAATACCTCCTTTTTGACCTTGGTGTTGCGATTCCGGCGGTCTCATTGGAAGCTCTTCTTGAGTCTCACCGAACTCTGAGTGCGCGGTTGGAAGAAGCGGGAATTGCCCTCAAACACTTCAGGGAGTATCTGAAGCACGGATTCTATCCGTTTTTCCTTGAAGGAAAGGAAGAATACTCAGCGAAGCTGCATAATGTAATAGAAAAGGTCCTGTACCAGGATATGGCGGTAGTCTACGGGCTTCGCCAACCCAAAATCCCGGTTCTCAAGAAACTGCTTTGGGTAATCGCGACTTCCCAGCCCTTTGTTCCCAATATAGATCGCTTGAGCAGGGATCTTAAAACCTCCAAAGAGTACATTTACAACTACCTTGAGGCGCTTGAGACTGCCGGGCTTACCAGCGGCATACCACCGGCCGGGAAAGGACTCAAGATGGTTCGTAAATCGGGTAAAATATTCCTGGAAAATACGAACCTGGCACATGCAATAACGGGAGCGCTGAAACTGGAGACGGATCAGGGAAGTATTCGGGAAACCTTCTTTGCAAACCAGCTTCGAGCCCGACACCGGGTAACAACCTCCACGACCGGCGACTTCCTGATGGACGACTCATACGTGTTTGAGGTAGGGGGAAAGAACAAAACAACGGAACAGATCAGGGGAATTGAGGATGCCTGGTTGGCCTGCGAGGGCATCGACATGGGGCACGGTCGACGAATTCCGTTACACCTGTTTGGCTTTTTGTATTGATGGTGCTTACCCCCTCATCATCATAACGCCGCTATGCGCGTCATGCCTGTAGCAGCACAAGGCACATCATAACCTTAATTAATAGAGCGGTCACCGCTGCCGATTCAACGACAGCATCTCACCTTTTCTCATCCCGGCAAGAACGGTTTGCGCGTTGACAACATATTCCGGCGGATCCCCGCGATGTTCCATTACCCAAAGCTTGAAAACCAGGTCCTTACCCTTCAGGCATGGACAAACCGTGGCTTTTCTCCAGAGCGCCCGCATATACTCCCGGCTTCTGTCGGGATCCGACGAAAGTTTGGCCTCTCCCACCAACACTCGATTTACCATGTTATGTTTCCAAAACACTATGTTTCTAACACATAATACTTTGCATCCCGACAGATCGGCCCGGATCCGAAAGGCTTCACGACTCAGACACCCCTTTTAATATTGTAAGACGAATACAAAACGGGGTAAACACATTTCAGTCCCACAATTAATGTTCCTTTTGCTATATTCATAAATCTATTTGTAATAGCAATGAAACTACCCGGCGGAAGCTGCCGCCGGCAAATTGGGGACCTGTGCGTATGCCTGAAAAACCGAATGTACTACTTCTGATAACCGACCAGCAAACCGCGGCCGCCATGAGCTGCGCCGGAAATCCGTGGGTCCACACGCCCACAATGGACTCACTTGCCGACAGCGGCACCCGGTTCGACCGAGCGTACTGCAGCTATCCGCTTTGCACCCCCGCGAGGGCGAGTCAGCTTAGCGGCAAATACCCGCACCAGTTAGGGATCTATGGGAATACCGGCGGCAATTTCTGGCAATGCGCGGCCCCGAACGAAGAGTTTGTGAATCACGACCTCAAGAATGACGGATATCGATGTGTCTGGGCGGGAAAGGATATGCCTCCCGCCGACGGTTCTCGTGGTTTTGAGCTTCTCTGTCCGTGGGGCGATATCCAGGTGGCCGATCACCTGACGAGTTTCCTTCGGGAAAAACACGAGAAACCGTTCTTTGCCGCGGGCTGTTTTGTGAACCCGCATAATATTTGTGAGTACGGCTCGGGCAAGCCGCTCTTTGAGGGCACCATTGGAGAAATGCCCCCCGACCACGAGCTTCCGGTCCTGCCGGCGAACCATCCGATACCGCCCTTTGAGCCCGAAATCCTCCGGATCCTTCAGAAACAGGGGCACGAGGTGTACATTCCTCAGAATTTCAGCTCACTGGAGTGGCGACGATATCTCTGGGCCTATTACCGCATGATCGAACTGGCAGACGAACAGATCGGCAGAATCCTTTCCGCGCTCGATGAAGCGGGACTTCGAGACAACACTCTGGTGATTTTCACCGCGGACCACGGCGACGGCTCGGCCGCGCATCAATGGAACCAGAAGATGACCCTTTACGAAGAAGTCATTCGAGTACCGCTTATCCTGTCCGGCCCCGGAATTGCCGCCGGACGGCTAAACCCTGAAGTAGTTTCGGCATCACTGGATCTCTCCCCGACCATTCGCGAGTATACTGGAATTTCGGAAAAAGAGAACGAAGGCCAATCCCTGCTTGGCCTGTGCCGGGACAAAAAGGAGTCCGTAACCCGGGACACGGTGTTCGTAGAAACCGCTCTGAACCCCGAAACAGGAAATGCGGAACGTGCCATGAAACGCAACACCGGCCGCGCCGTCGTATCCGGACGCTGGAAATACTCCCTCTGGAAATGGGGCCGAAACCGTGAACAACTCATCGACCTGGAAAACGATCCGGGAGAGATGGTGAATCTGGCGGTTTCTTCACGCTACAAAGATGTTCTGAACGACATGAGGCAAAAGCTGTTCGATTGGGCGCAGCGGACCGAAGATAACATGAGATGCATTGTTCCGGGGCATGTGGTGCGGTCGCCGGGAGCAAAGTGAGGTTTGGGAATGGCGGCACACGGTTTTGGCCAAACACCGCCAGTTAGCGGACGATACACTAGTGTGGCGACCGACAATTGCCAAGAATT
>CAYFVL010000340.1:0-5517 GCA_964346405.1 uncultured Fibrobacterota bacterium | reverse complement strand
TTCTCGTGCCGCTTAAGGTTCTTCCAAAGGCGTACTCGAAGGATGCCGATCCGGAAGCCGCTTTCGCCCGGCTTTCAAAAACCGTATCCCCATCCCACGATACCAGCACACTATCCACCGATCCATTCGGATCGGTTCCGGTGATTGTCCAGGTGATGGGATCGAGGATGTATAGTCGGGAGATGAGACTATCGGTCGTAATCGAGGTGAAAGCGGGCTCGCCCAGAGACACCGTCACGGTTGTACTCACCGTATCCGATGAATTCCCGTCCTCATCGACCACGTACGCTCTTATGCCCTTTTCACCCGAGTCGGAGAAGGTGTGCATAAACAGGCTGTCGGCCTGAGTGGTGAAAACTCCTCCATCCCAAGAGACCGCATACTGCTGAACCGTTCCGTTCGTATCCGCTCCGTGCAGAACCAGTTCAATTTCATCATGGACCCAAGCCGACACCGGAGCGTCGATTTCGACGGTCGGCATGCCCCGAAGGACCGTGACGAGATCCGAAACCGTTTCGGATATGTTGCCGTCGTTGTCGGCCACGTACAGCTCTACCGTATAGGTCCCCGGCTGATCGAACCGGTGTTGCAAGGCCGAATCGGCATACTCGATGAAATCGCCACCATCTTCCCATCTCACAAACCATTGCACAACACTTCCGCCGGCACCGGGGTCCGTCGCGTGGATCGTGTATAGCGTGTCGTCCCTAATATAGACCGTATCCGGAGATATCCCCGTAACAACCGGATCGCCTGAGGTTACTGCAATAGAATCCGAAGCAGACACGAATTCCGACCTGCGCCCGGCGGTATCAAACACGGCAGCCATGATCAGGTATTTGCCGACAGCATCAAACACAACTCGAACACTCACGTCTATCGAATCGCTTTCCGAAACACCCAAAGAGGTATCAACCCCGACATTGCTACGCATTAAGACCGAGTCAATCTTGTTGCCCCAGGCCGAAGCCGTTACACGGATTGTCACCGTATCACCGACCAAAGCAGCTAATGGAGATACCGAGACTGAGTTGACACGGGGTTTGTCGTCGAAAACTACGACATGCAGGGAGTCGGGCGACCCGGTTTTGCCGTCGATAGTCTTCCCTTGCGCGACTATGAGATAGTGACCTATTGATGGAAAAGTCACAAAAAGGGAATCCCCGTAAGTCGTTTGTGATAATCCAGGAACGGTGCTGCTCCAAAAAACAGAATCGCAATTACCTTTTATAACCTTGATCTTGTTCTCTACTCCGACCGGGACAAAGATGCTGTCGGGTTCGAATGTTGTGGTCGGATCACCGGTTGGTTCAGTCAAAATTATGGTATCTGTGCTGATACTGTTCTTTAATGTGTCGAACAATACGGCAAAAACGCTCGACTTCGGTCCCATTTCTACCGTGACCTGCTCATCCGGCTTTTTCGACGAAAAAAGTCGATCATCCATGTACCACACAACAGAATCGATAGAGCCCGAGATTGGCTTTCTTTCGTCATGAATAATCTTTAGTGAATACCCATTTGGTGATCGCTCGATCCTGTATGGATTTTTCACCACAATACTCATCGAAGTATCAACAGTATTATCGTTTGGTCGAATGCCGCTCACCTTCAATCGCCCAACCAAAGGGGCATCCAGGTAGATTACCAATGAGGAATCAAACATGCGTGATGTTTTTCGCTCCCAATCATGGTTACCTGTTATGATAAAACTTGAATCAACCACGTTGGTCGGCGTTGTCGATGCCGTGAACATGAAAAAAGAATCACGTCCTGTTGTGAAGTACTTCAGTTCGTATGGCTCAAACACCTCAAAAGTATCGCCATGTATTCGTGGCGAGTCCGCCCATGACACATGGTAAGAATAATCCCCTTCATACCAGGAATTATGTGGGTTCGTTATCGGCTCGGTCGGTGGATAACAATCGGCAAAAATGCTGAAAATGACCGCACCGTACATAAACCCTGCACAAAGTCTTCTATACTTGAGCATGTAGATACCTATCTGGAGCTTAGACCAGAAACGACTAAGAGCGCAATACCTGTTGCACCCGAGGCGATCGCGATACCAAATGAGGTTTTTCGTCGATCAAGGGCAGACAAATGATTCTCGTGAGCTTGCCTGATCTCGCTTTTTGGCCATACTATTGTGTTTTCTTCTTCTCGGAATTCTTGCGCTCTACTGTCGTATATGTATGAGATGACAAGAGCGCCCGCCGCGACTGCGATACAACCGATACCCGCAATGCTTGATTTTCTTACAAAATCTTTTCTGAATTCCGATGAGATCAAATCTACCTGCCCGGCCTGGTTGGTTTCCGCGGTGTTCGGGCATGCAAGCGTGAAATGCTCATTCGACGGAATTTTCACCTGATTGTCGAGAAATTGAAGCGATAATTGAGGCGTGTTTTGAACTCTTATGTCCTGCAAGACGACAGAGTCGCATTCTCCGGCAGATATTATGCCGTCGTCTATTCCTGCTATCTGTACATGCCGCAATTCCAATCGGGCATTCTTCCCAAGATAAATTCCGCGCCAGGCAGGTTTCCCGCTTTTTGGTGTTATGAACATGTCGGACTTATCTATGATGCTAAACTTGATCGGCGAGAGGCTGTCACCGATTGCAATCAATGCCCCCTGCACGTTCAAGGCGGTTCCCGGCTCAAACAGCACAGTGACATTGGACGGCACCTTCACGGTTTCACCAGCCGGTATGGTGACCGTATCAACGATAACCCATGTTTCGTTCTCGCAGCAGTCTTTTGGTGAACGAAGTGTATCGGGTAAAACTGAATATCCTTTCGTATCGTAGTGTCGAAGGATAAGAATACGCCGATTAATCAAATCAGGCCGCAATTCACCCCAATCACCGTTCTCCTGAGCAGATAGCGTGGCGGTGGTGCCGAAGGCCAAAATCCCAGGAAGCACGAAGTATAGCCAAACGCAACGTGCATGCGATATAATCCCGCAATGCGATTGTGAGTGTTTTATATTATTTGGCATATTATTTAAGAAAACCCATTTGGCTTATTCATTGATAAAGAACCGATCGAGGCTCATGTCCGGTGAGTTCACAGGGGGAGCCCCCCAGACTCACATGAGTCTAAAATACGTGACAAGATGATGAATCTACAAGGAAATTTAATTTGATGGATAATGGGTTGCGGCACAAATCACCCAATCAGGCCTCCCCTTCAGTTGCGGATAGTGCTTTTTTGCCTCGAATGGGAGATATTCTTGGTAACTGTCGAATTCATTCGGTTATTGGAGAGGGCGGTATCGGCATAGTCTACAAGGCGTTTGAGCAGGATGTCGAGATGGAACGTGCGATAAAAGTGCTAAAACCAAACCAGCTCAGATATCTTCGAGACAAATTCCAGTCGGAAGCAAAAGTCACCGCTCATCTGAATCATCCAAACATCGTGCTTGTTCATGGCGGCGGCATCTATAACGGTGAGCTTCCGTTTATTACGATGGAGTACGTTAACGGCAAATCACTGCGTGCCCTCCTGGAAGCTCACAACACAATGGATCCTACGGTAGTGCTTGCCGTTGCGTGGGTTGTCGCATCCGCGCTTGAATATGCATCGAACAAATCTTTTTCCATTTGGGGCAACCATTCAGAAAAGCTCGTTCACAGAGACCTCAAACCCGAGAACATACTGATCTCGAGCGAGGGTGTACTGAAAGTGATGGATTTCGGGCTTGCTCAGCTTGGCGAGGAAAAAGGGCAATCCGGCTGGGGAACTCCCGCATACATGAGTCCTGAGCAGCACAATCACGCTGACGTCGATTGCAGGTGCGACATCTACAGCATCGGCATAATCATGTATGAAATGTTATGCGGAATTCGACCATTTCCGGACGAAATCGGGAAAATGCTGCCTGCCAAAGCGTCGGAAGAGTACAATCCGGTGCACACCCACAATCCCGGGGTGCCAAACGATGTGTGTGCGATCGTTGATCGGTGCCTTCGATTAGACAAGAACAACAGATTTTCAAACTATGAAAGCCTTCGATTAACTATCGAAAACACACTGGTTGATCTAACTCAAGAATCTCCACAAGATATCATCTTGCGCTACGCCAATGATCCGCAAGGCTTCAGACCTATGCCTGCGATTGTATCACGAAAAACCAATAAATCTCCCGTGAAACGGTTCGCAGTGCCGGCCTTTGCTCTGGTTTTGTGCATTATTGCCGTAACCTTGCTGTATTTTGGCAAATTCGAAAAGGCATGCAGGAATCCTCAACAGACACAGCCACCCGCAACCGAAAAAGTCGAACCTGCCCCGGCAGAAGATTTGAGTTCTCCTGCTTCTTCCAATCTTCGAATAGAGAAAGCCGCAAAACTCGATAGCCATAATGGACAATCACGAAACATCGAGAAAAACAGTGATCAAAGGCAATCAATGGCCGCCAAAACCGCACAAAAAGTGGTCCGGCAAACCAAACCACAAAATGAGTTGACACCACTTACGAGATCCGAGGTATCGCGTCTAAGCGAGGCAATGGAACTCCACAAGGACAAGCAGTTCTCTGGCGTGATCGGACTGATCCAGACGATGGATTTTTCGCGGCTTCCGACAAAAACCCGTGATAGTGCGATCGTCCTTTTGGCCGACTCATATTACCAGGTCAGATCCTTTCCAAAGATTATCGAACTTGACGAAAAGTACCAGGTCAAAGATTCGCGACTTTACCAACTGTTGTCTTTGTGCTACGAAATCGCCCCTGATTACACGACTGCCGCGGAGTATATGGATAGGGCAATAACGCTCCCTTCCATATATTTTGATCAACCCCGATCGATGATCCTTTATCGTCGCGCTAAGTTTTACCAACGCCGGCATGAAGCACTCAAGACAGAAACATCGCATGCCGCAATGATTGAATCCTTTCGACGTTTTCAAACTGAAAGCTGCGGAAATGATCCCATTTCAAAATGCAAGGAAGCAGAACAGATTCTGAGGCAATATGAACGATGACAATACACTCGGATCCACGGCCAATCCCGATTCGTTGAATGGTACTCACGGCTCATCACCGATAGAGAACCAAAGTATTGAGGGTTGCCGCTTGGTAGAAGACGAGTATCCCGCACTCGATGATATCAAATCATGGATGAGTCTTGCTGACATTTTTGTGAATGCCACTGACGGGAGCAAACCGCATATACCAGACCCGGTAATGGCATTTCGCATATCTGTTTTCAGTGACCTGATCGCGACAAAACGTCGTCTCGGTCTGAACTCGTTTCATAGGATTTATGGATCAACCGATATTTTTGAGGTCGCGCGCGATCAGTGGTTTCTAACCATCGGGGACATACTAAACGAACATGGCGAGTCGATCTTTAGGAAACTGTTTCGAGTAAAAATGAAACCGATGTCGCTTAAATCTCATGTTCATCCCGGGGTCAGAAAACTAATAGAACTCTACTCGGCCGAAAACGCCGAGCCAATAATCGGTACCCACCGGCATAGCCGGTGGTTCGTTTCGCCCCATAGGGGCAAG
>CAYFVL010000339.1:0-5522 GCA_964346405.1 uncultured Fibrobacterota bacterium | reverse complement strand
ACTGTCCGAAGCACCGAATCCCAGACTTCTGCTTACCTCTTTCGTGTTCTTGCTGTTCCAGAATGCGGATTGCTGCTTTTCGTATGACTCGACGAATTTTTCGTACTCACCGTCCCCCCAGCTCAAGGCAATAGCATAAGCCTGTTTGAACAGGACCCCAAAAAACTGACAAAGCCGTTGCTGCGAATCGGTGAATGTTGCGGATGACGGGTCCCCCTTGAACACATCGTGAAGTTTCGGGTTCTGAAAGTTCTTTTTGAAAGTCTCTTTATCCCGTGCAGGCTCCATACTCGCCAGAATTGCCGCGTGTTTCGGCAAATCCAGAGCATCGATCACGGATTGAAACTTATCCTTATCGGTTTGCGAATTCTTGATTTTTCGCAGCATCGAAAGAAGTACAAAAAACGAAACGCAAACGGAGAGCGGAATGATCCAGGTGTTACCCGGGTCTTTGGCACTCTTTTCGACATCCGTATCGGTTATCAGTTTGTCAATCTTTTCAAGCACCTCGGTGGGAAGCAACAAAATATAGACCAGTTCCCGATTGTATGCGTCTTCGGAGCCGGCATTCTCTCCCCACGGGTTCACAACTACCTTGTTTCGCTTCCAGGTGTGATTCCGGAATGAAAACGGACGAAAATAGGTATCTTCCTCATCTTTAGGCGGTGTATTGTTGTAATTCTGAAAGGTATAGTGTGAATCTCTACCTTTCGGAGAATCCACCAGTTGCATCGCCGTCATGCACCGCTCCGACTCGTCGTCGGCAACATGTCCCGCGGTTGGCGGCGGACTCCAGCAGTAATCGAGATTGCGTGCCCACACCTTAAGAAAGGAACCGGCCTCATATCGATCGACGGATGCGATGATATCCTGAATCGTCTTTTCGTCTCTTCCCTTCTCCAAAAGCTTCTTTCGGATCTCCTGCGTCAGATTGCCGTATTTTCGCTCACGATCATCGGGGGTTTCATCGTTACGAATGACCACCTTGACCTTGACCTGGATCGTTGTACATGTTCCGTCGTCATTCTGAATCAATCGGTAGGGAATTCTCTCTCTGACTCGATCCGGCTCCCGATCAGAACCGTATACGGCATCAACAATCTCTTTTACACTACCCTTGTAACCATACCGTACCAGTGCCGGCGTCGGGTACGGTACGGGTTCGGCACTCCCCTGCTGAGACCAGATAATGCTGGATTCAAACCATCCCGCTCGCGGAATGTCGTCGGTGACCCATCCCAGCTCCCGTTCCCTCCTGTCGAAGTCACCACCTATCGATGCCGGTTGAAGAAATCCCCAGACATGAAGGTTTGGGAATGTCGTGTAGTCGCCCTCGACTATATTATGATAGGTTTGGATCCGGATAGTCACCCATTGGCTGACCTGGGTACAGACTACCGCTTCGCTTCTGCCACGAGCGTGTACCTTTGCCGCTTCTTTCAGCAACTCATCGATCGGAGCACGTGCACTCCCCATGAATTCTTTGGGTGAAAACTCCTTTTCAGCAAACTCGGCCACCTGTGAACTCGATTTTCCCCGGTCGCGTCGGAGATTCAGGGCCGCATTGGCCCGTTTCAGCACACCGTCCTTTTCGAGCAAGGTATAATGCGGCGCATAGTAGGTGTTGACATTCCAGTTTTGCGTATCCGCATCGGACCAAAAGATATCAACCCGTCGCCAGGACTCGTTTGCCCCGGCATTCCTATTTGAAATAACTGCATTCGCTCTACTCATGTTTCACTATCCAGAATATCGTCCAGGTGTTCCTGCTCGGTTTTGCGGGAGGTTTCAGGAGGTTTGGTCTGACCGGTCTCGTTTTCGCCTTCTGGGACATCATCGGGATGCACATGACGAACCTCACCTTCGGAAAAAGGGAATCCGCGTACGCCGACATTGACATCGACGGAATCGGGAAGCAGCATCTGGATTTCTTCCGTACTGGTGATCTCCAGTTCCGCGAACGTGTGCCTCAATCCCCGATCCGTCACCTTCACGGATGTTTTTTCTTCGAATTGCTTAAGATTGCCGTCCGCATCTCGGATCACCGCCTTGAACGGCACCCAAACATCCCGATACCGCAACCCACCCGTATAACTAAACGGACGTGCGCCCTTTTCCTGTATCTTCTCATCACCGCTTGTCGAGTCCCAGGACGGGATCGTGAGTTCGCTTCCCGCGTTGAGAATGTCGGGGTTGTCGCCGATTATTTTTTTGTTTATCTGGTACAGGTATTTCCATGAAGGAAGCATGTACTGTTCGGCAATACTGCCGAGGGTTTCGCCTTCCTGAACCGTATGTCGGATTTTGGCTTCCTTCGACTTAGAGGGTTTCGAGGATTCACCGGTATTCTTCTTTTCGGTTGTCCCACCGGCGCTACCGGAGCCTCCCCCGCCAACCGATTTTTTCTCGGTTGTCGAGCCTCCGCCCCCATGTTTTTCCTCTGTTGTCAAACCATCACCGACAGATTTTTTCTCAGTAGAACCATACCCGTCGTCGGAGTACGCCGCCTTCTTTGCACTGCCCCCGGAACTCCCCTGCTGAGTGCCAGGCGACCCTGCGCCCTTTTTCTCCGTACCGCCGAAACTCTCCCCCGGATAGCTTTCCGAGCCGGACGAATAACCCGCGGCTTTCTTCTCGGTATGGCCGTACTCTTCCTCGGCCTGAGCCGCCTGGTCATCCGGTGGGTACGCCGCCTTTTTGGCGGTCTTCTTCGTGCCCATCTTACCGGTCGACTTCTTTTCGGTAGGACCTTCCTGGTTCATATCACTCCCCAACCCACATTTTTCGTGTCGGAATCGTATCTTTTACTGAACAAATGCTCGACACCGGATCCGAGGGATGTTCTAACTAAACAACAATAAATTCTCTCCGTGCTCTCTGTGTACTCTGTGGTTTCTCTTCCCAACCACCAACGCCACGCTCAAACCTTTGAACTCAAGAACATAATATGCGCCCGGAACACCTCGTCATCATAGGCACCCTCCTCCGCAACATCATACCCCAAAAGGCGCAATCCTCTCCGAAGGTTCTTGACCGTGTTTTTATGCTCTTCACCCTCGAATCTATCCGGGTGGTCGTCAATCTCCTTGAGTTTGTTGTCGTCCATGCCATACAACAGCATGAAACGTGTCGGCATCAGGTTGGGGTCGTTGTTTGATTCGGTATTCTCGCCGGAGATATAAGCTCGTGCCAGGTCGGTGATCACACCGTAGTCGAGGTGAGATGCGAAAAAACGAGCGGCTTCGTAGCCTTCTTCGCTCTCGACCGCTTTGAGAACCTCGACCAGATCGGCGATGGTTAGTTCAACCGGCTCTTCCTGTTTTTCGATCTGGGACAATGCTTCGGAAACGGTCTTGATCTGTTCCTCCAGGGCCTCTTTGCTCATGTACGGCCGAGCCTCGACAAACGTGGCCTGGATATCGACAGGAAACGCCTCGGTTCCTTCAACCGGAGTTACCGTTCCCGCCTTCAGCGCCTGTGCGGTCGAGGCATCCGAAGCGCTTCCGCCTCCCCCGCCACCTCCGCCTCCGGCTCCCGTGCCGATGAGCACATTGAATGAACCGGTCAGCACCGGAGCGGGCGGACCAACGCAAAGGAAATTATCACCAATGGTGGAGGCAGGCATCTTGCCGATAAGTACCGTAGGCACCCCGGGACCGATACAGTTCATGCCGACATGCGGCACCGGAGGTGTCCCGGGCGTTACCATGGGACACAGATGCATATCCGGTCCCACCCGGATCGCCGGTACTTTGTTTATAAGTACAGTCGGACACCCAGGTCCGATCACTAAGCCGCCGTGTCCAGTCGTTGAACCAAGTTTTGTTGCGGGTCCAGCCATGATACAGCCTCCGAGCAGGTAGTGAAACTGGTACAATTATGGTGATCGAGCCGAAAATGCGCGGTTCGAACATATTGAAGAAAATAACAGATGCATCGGGTGAAATGGGTATTTCCCCGATGGAGCACGGCGGGGTTGAACTGAAAAAGAAATGTCGGGATACCGGCTTACTCTCAAGTTGAGAATAGACGACGTGCGAAGAAGAACGCCGTGGCGTCAAAACGGAAATAGACGGAAAGCGTCGGACTGGTCCCACGCTTTCTGCTGTTCCCGAGAATTCCCGCCGCTACCGCGCAATCCACGCAAATTGTATCTTATCCAGATCCCAATGAAGACAGCGAAGATACTACGAAAGGTCCAAGATGCCGAACAACAATCCACCCAAGGGTACACGGGATTTTTACCCCGAAGACATGGCGGTTCGTGAATACATTTTCAAATCATGGGAAAAATCCTGCCGACGATACGGATTTGAGTCGTACGACGGTCCGATGTTCGAGCATCTGGATGTCTATACTCAGAAAAGTGGTGAAGAGATCGAGAAACAGCTCTATACGTTCCAGGACAAGAGCGGTCGACGGCTCGCGCTTCGTCCCGAACTGACCCCTACTCTTGCTCGAATGGTAGCGTCCAGGGGACCGGCACTGAAAATGCCGCTGAGATGGTATTCCATTCCTCCGCTCTTTCGATACGAACGCATGCAGAGAGGGCGTTTGCGTCAGTTTTATCAGCTCAATATGGATATTCTCGGGGTGGAAGAAGTTACCGCCGATGCCGAATTGATTGCGGCGGTAGTCGGTATGATGAACGATCTGTCGCTTAACGCCGAAGACTTTGCGGTGCATATCTCGAGCAGAACGCTTCTGGAAGAAGTTTTCACACACATTGGCGTACCCTCGGACCGTCTGGCTTCACTATATGCCGCTCTGGATCGTCGAGCCAAGGTGGGCGCCGACGAATTCAAGGGAAATGTCACTGAAATAGTCGGTGATCCCGCAAAAACAGAAACCGTCCTGAGTGTTCTTGGGGCCGAATCTCTCGAAGAAATCACCCATAAGTACGGGGAGCTTCAATCGGTGCAGGACCTTGTACAACTGTTTCTACTTCTTGAGACTTACGGCCTTTCGGATTATGCACGGTTTGATATCGGGATCGTCCGCGGATTGGCGTACTACACGGGTATCGTCTTTGAAGTGCTCGACCGAAAAGGTGAACTCCGCGCAATCGCCGGCGGGGGACGGTATGACAAACTGGTCAATCTGTACGGTGGCCCTAAGACCCCGGCGGTTGGATTCGCGGCCGGCGATGTTGTCCTGGCGGAACTGCTCAAGACCAAAGGGATACAAATCCAGCAACCTCCCCGTGCCGAAGTATTCTTGGTGACTTTCGACAGAGATATTCCTCAGACCCCGATCAGGGCTGCTCAGCGACTGCGCGAGGCAGGGATATCGTGTGAATTCTCGCTGACCGCGGGGGCGGTGGGCAAGCAGATGAAACTGGCCAATGCCGCCCGATCGGTGCTGGTACTGTTTGTCGGTGGAGAAGAAGAAAAAAACGGAAACGCAAAGCTCAAAAATATGCGCTCGGGCGAAGAAAGCCTTATCAGCCTTGGTGACATGGTGCGAGAAATAAAAAACCGTCTCTCCGAAACCAATTGACACCATGAGTTTTTCAGCGCCGT
>CAYFVL010000338.1:0-5546 GCA_964346405.1 uncultured Fibrobacterota bacterium | reverse complement strand
GCTTCGACAGGCTCAGCGTCCGTTTTAGGGACTTTTCGGACAAGCACTAACTTAGGCCCTGCACAAGCGACTCGAAATCCAACCCGATATCTTCCCGAAGGTGAAACCGATTTCCGTTTTCGACATCGAAATGGAATAATGATAGAATTGTCGGTTATCCGCGGGGATCATTGATAGCGAAAAAATCTACGAGTGTGCCGGACGGTGACAATGTGGTGAACGCGGACCGGAAGATAAATGTCGACTGGAACATGAATTGCATGCTCTCGCCGCCGGAACAAGTCTCGCGGTGATGGTACGAAGGAATGAGCCCATTACCTCAAAACTGGTGCTTCATGCCGAGTCGGAATTGCTGGTACACTAGCCCAGATTTCGCAGTCGAGAAACGCCGTACTGAGCGCAGCGATGTGCTGCGCTGAGCGGTGTCGAAGTGAGCGGTGTCGAAGTGAGCGAAGCCAAAATGTCGAGGGACGATGTCCCGAGCGGAGCGCCGTATTGAGCGAAGCCGAAATGCCGAGGGATAGAGCATTATGCGTAAATTGTAGTGCGATATTGACTTAGAAAAAGCGCAGGTGTATCCGGGAGATACGTTGAGCATTTTTCTACAATGAATCGCGCGCCGGCTTACGCGGAACGCCGTGAGTCGATTGCGAAACTTGGGCTAAACTTCAAGACTTTCGGTCCGGTAGAAGACGGAAATCGAAGGGCGTCACTGAACCAGAGTGCAAAGGATACACTATGATCCGAGGTGTTTCGCCCCGAAGCGATGGTAATCGATGAAAAATCAACAGATTCTACTCGCACCGGTTGCTTTCAATACGGTATATTCTCAATTCGATAAATTCCAATCCACTCCGGGCAACCACTCGGAGTCCGCGCTCCAACTTCCCTGGGAGGGACGGCATGGCAGAACGACGCACCACTGAGAAGAAAACATCCGGACGGAAGATCGCCAAGAAAAAGACAACCGCGAAAAAGACGGTGACTCAAACCGCTGAAGAGTCTACTCCGACCGGGAAGACGGCGGCAAAATCGTCCTCTTCGAGCACGGGAAAGAGGGCGGGGACCAAAAAAGCGGCGCCAAAAAAAACGGCTACTTCGGCGAAAAGTGCGCCCAAAAAGGCAACAGCCGGGAAAGCCGTCGCCAAAAAAACGACTGCCAAAAAGGCTGCGCCGAAGAAAACAACGGCAAAGAAGACAACGGCCCCGAAGGCTGCTCCGGAAAAAACAACGGCAAGGAAGACCACTGCTCCGAAAGCAGCTCCTGAGAAAACGACGGCAAAAAAGGCCGTGAAGAGTACCGGCGCAACCACCGGAAAGAAAACGAGCGCACCGACCGCAAAAAAACAGGCCGCCAAATCGAACCGGCCTTCATCCGTGCTCGAAGCCGCGGCAGCGAGGATATCGGCGGCAACGAAAGTTGGCCGGGAGACCGTGAAAAAGATGGAAAAAGCCGTAGAAGAAACCGCCGGGAAAATGACTCGAACCGCCAAAGCCGGCGCGGAACAGATGGCGGAAATGGTGAAAAGCTCAGAAAAACGGACTACCGGCCGGAAAGGCGCCCGGGCACGAGTGCTGCCCCAAAAGGGAAACGGACGTGCTCGTTCGACGATTTTCCCCGACAAAGAGGCGGTCCCCGGCCCCAGGTACTTCTTCCAGAGTGAAATTCCCACCCAGTACGGAGAAACCTATTTCAGAGCGATTGTTCGGGATCCCGTGACGATATTTGTGTATTGGGAATTCTCACAGACAATGCTCGACGAACTGAAGGATAAGATGGGTGAAGCGGCGTTCAATGCAAGCAGCCGCAAACTCAAGCTGATCGATGTCACCGGCATTGATTTCGACGGAACTAATGGGACGGTTGTGCAGGCCCTGGAAATAGATCCTTTCGCGAACAACTGGTATCTCAAAGTCCCCGAGGCCTCGCGTAATTACGTGGTAGCCTGCTACCAGACGGCTCCGGACGGATCGGAATATCTGGTTGCTTTGTCGAACACCGCTACTACGACTCGTGCCGCGGTGAGCGATGTAATCGACGAACAATGGGGTACAATTCAGCACGCCTACGGGCCGGCCGCAATCATCCCCGGCGGGCCGTCGTCGGAATTCAACCAGGCCGGCGGCGGAGAGTTTTCTCGGATCTCCGGAATGGGTCTGGGGAACAGTGAAGTTCTCAGTTCCGAAATATTTTCAAGCTCCAATAGATAGGGCCGGATATATTTATCTGTATGAGCACAGAACAGGAGAATAATTTCGACCGGCGCCGGAAAGGATATCTGGCGCTGGTCCTGCATGCCCACCTTCCTTTTGTACGACATCCGGAATGCGAGTACTTCCTGGAAGAAAACTGGCTGTACGAAGCCGTTACGGAAACGTACATACCACTCTTGAACATGTTCGAGATGCTTCGGAGTGATCGTGTTCCGTTTCGTATGACCATATCGATCACTCCCACACTGGGATCGATGCTGGCCGACGAATTCCTCCAACAGCGATATGTCCGTCACATAGACAAGCTGATCGAACTTGCGGAAAAAGAGGTAGCTCGAACCGCTTCAGAGCCCGAATTCCGCGAGACAGCATACATGTATCTGGATAAATTCCTGACCTGCAGACGCATTTTCGTGGATGTGTATGACTGTAATCTACTAACCGCTTTTCGTCGTTTGCAGGACGACGGCTATCTGGAGATAATCACCTGTGGGGCAACCCACGGCTTTTTCCCAAATATGCAGGGAAGCCCCAATTCGGTACGGGCTCAGATCCAGGTGGCGATTCAGTCGCACGAGAACCGATTCGGATCTCCACCACGAGGCATGTGGCTGCCGGAATGCGGGTATTTTCCGGGTATCGAACGGTTTCTCGACGAAGCCGGCATTCAATACTTCTTTCTGGATACTCATGGAGTACTGTTTGCCGAGCCCCGTCCCAAGTATGGCGTTTTTGCCCCCATATACTGCTCCGGTACTCGAGTTGCCGGATTTGGGCGGGATATGGAATCCTCCAGGTCCGTCTGGAGTTCGGAAGTTGGATATCCCGGTGATCCGTCGTATCGTGATTTCTACCGGGATATCGGATTCGATCTGCCCCCCGAGTATATCGCCAAGTATATCGATCCTATTGGTATCCGAATACACACGGGAATCAAATACTACAAAATCACCGGCAAAACCAAACACAAGGAGCCCTACAGTCGTAGCGACGCTCTCCGGACGGCCGAACGGCATGCGAGTGATTTCATGTTCAACCGGGAGCAGCAGGTACAGTATCTCTCATCCATAATGGACCGCCCTCCTGTTGTTGTTGCACCGTACGATGCCGAACTTCTCGGACATTGGTGGTACGAGGGTCCCGAGTGGTTGAACTATCTCATCAGAAAAACGGCATTTGAACAGGATACTTTCGGTCTGTGCACTCCCTCCGACTACCTTGCCCTGTATCCGGAAAACCAGGTATGCGCCCCATCATTCTCGAGCTGGGGTAATCGGGGATACTCGGAAGTGTGGCTGAACGAGAATAACGATTGGGTCTACCGGCACCTGCACCGGATGGAGCGAAAAATGGTCGAGCGGGCGAGGCGTTTCACCGCACCGGACGACACCCAGCGAAAGGCGTTGAATCAGATGGCTCGAGAACTTCTTCTTGCGCAATCGAGCGACTGGGCATTCATTATGAAAACCGGAACAATGGTGGAATACGCTGTTCGGCGCACAAAAGAACATATATCAAATTTTAATCGACTTCTGAATGATCTGGATGCCGACTCCCTGGACCCGAATTTCATATACCTGCTCGAATCACATAACAATCTCTTCCCTCATATTAATTACCAGGTCTATGCCTAAGCGCACAGCCCCCTTGGCCCGGGTTTCGCAACCGACTCACAGCATTCCCCCGCGGTTTCCGCGTTCCGGGCGTAGGATCCATTGGAAGCGATTCCTTACATACAGATTTTTTCTTTGAAAACAACGGCGGTTTTTTTATAGATTAAAAGATCGGGTCTTCTTCCGTGCAGATCTTTGGATTTTTGTTCCGATGGTCTCGCGGTTCGCCCCGACCTGTGACGTACTGCTATGAGTTTGTTTCTTTTTCGAGCACAAGTTTCTCAGCAAGCTGTTGCTCTGAAATAACTTTGTGTTCACTTCGTCCCGCACTGCGGGATTACTTCGACAGCGCTCGATGCACCGCGAAACAGACGTAATCGGATTACGATTGCCTGGAATAGGCCTCCCGATTGCGATTAAGAGCTGGAGCTGGAGCTGGAACTTTTACTCAGGATACCTGGTGGCTTGGGAGGAAGCATGAAATTCTTGATGTCCGCGGCCGCGATTCTCTTGATCGGGCTTTCAACGACAATGGCCCAAAGCGATGGTGAAGACTATGAGCCGGTAAGCGTTACTCTGGGCGGCAAGGAGAGGATTCCCCGGACGTTTGATGCATATCTCGTGGGTGGGTATGGGATACCAATTGGCGGGAAAAAACTCGAGGACATTTATAGTCATTTGGAGCAACCCAATTCCGAAGTGAACGATTCCATCGTTGAGGAACACGAACTCAACTACGGAAAGGGCCTGAAAATAGAAGCCGGTGCGGCCTGGTACTTGATGGCCCATCTGGGCCTCGAGGCATCCTTTGAATACAGCCGGTATCTCCCACGTCTCGAGGTTCGAAACAAAAACACCGGGCAGAATTCCCCAAACTGGACCGAAGAGTACACAATCCAGATGTTCGGACCGAAGCTTATGGTCAAACCGGTTTTCACTCCGTTTCAGTTTCTACGGCTGTACGCGGCGGGAGGCGCCGGCGTCTTGTTCACAAAACTCGAGTATACAAATACCGATCCCGACTACTCACATGTCGGATATATTGAAACCACGCCCGGACTTACTCTGGATGCTGTTTTGGGAACGGACATTCCGTTCAACGATCGAGTTGCCGCCGTTATCGCATTCTCCCTCCAACGGGTTTATTTCACTACAACCGAACGCAAGGACCCGCAGAACGACAGGATACATGTTGTAGATGAGAAATACTCATCGGGCGTAAATCCGTTCCAGGAACCTCCGAAACATATCCCCGGGAACAATATGGCCGTGCATGCGGGAGTCCGAATCAGAATTTTCTGAGTCCCCCCAGGACGACTCCTAACTAAGGGCACTAAGCTTGTCGAGGTGCCCGTTTTGGACAGGCTCCAATCCAGGCCAACCTTCGTCCCGCCGGGATGAGGGTGAGTTTCACGAAGCCGGCCCCGCCACCCGTTCCTCCATAATCACAGCACATAGACACCATCCGATAGCATCATCGATATGCAGGCTGAATTGCGGAAAACCGGACAAACGGAAAAAGAACGCCTTCGTGGGATGCCGGAAGACGAAATTTTCTATTCCTATCCCGGTTGGCAATCGTCATAATTTCAGAGGTTTTCCGCCCACGTGCCATCACATTTGGACACGAATGGGCGTTTCTGCCTTAGCCCAAGTTTCGCAACCAACTCACGGCATTATGCGTAAGCCGGCGCGCGATTCATTGTAGAAAAATGCTCA
>CAYFVL010000337.1:0-5564 GCA_964346405.1 uncultured Fibrobacterota bacterium | reverse complement strand
AAGCCGACTTGAGATCAAGCGAGAATGGAGAGGTTATTTCGTTACGACTCCTTAGCCAAGGATCCCGCACGAAGTTTTACATATTACACCCGACCATCCCTGAACACTCCCTCATCCCCTCGGTCCCCCTCTCCCGCTTACGGGCGAGGAGGAAGTCTCTCAGCATTGTTCTCCGTCTCTTGAGTACCCCTTCTCCCGTGATCGGGAGAAGGGGCTGGGGGATGAGGGGAGAAGGGTCGGTTGAGCGGCAAGCCCCGCTGAAATCCAACCCAAGTTTCGCAATCAACTCACGACCTGTTTTCCTTCACTAACCCCACACACCTTTACTTATTGCGACGCTCGAAAGATCCCATGAAGTCCACCAATTTCCGAACACCCTCTTCGGGCATAGCATTGTAGATACTGGCGCGCATCCCCCCGACACTCCGATGTCCCTTTAGCGTGACCAGTCCTTCCTTTTCCGCCTCGGAAATGAATGCGGCATTCAGCTCTTCGGTCGGCAGAACGAACGGAACGTTCATGAGTGATCGATCTTCCACGGCCGCCGTCCCGGAAAACAATTTCGAATTGTCCATAAAGTCGTAAAGCAGACCGGCTTTTCGCTTGTTGCGCTCCTCCATAGCCGCGACCCCGCCCTGTTCCTGAAGCCAATCAAAAACCAGCTTCGCGATATAGATAGAATATGTGGGCGGCGTATTGAACATCGAACCGTTTGATGCATGCGTTTCGTAGTTGAACATTGTCGGCGTGCCGTCCAGAGCATTTCCGATAAGGTCGTCCCGCACGATAACAACCGTAACACCCGCCGGCCCGATATTCTTCTGTGCACCGGCATAAATCACCCCGTATTTCGAAACATCAATCTGCTCCGACAAAATGCACGAAGACATGTCACTGACCAGGGGTTTGTCCCCTATGGGCGGAACGGTAGTGAATCGTGTTCCGTAAATCGTGTTGTTGCTTGTGATATGCACATATGCGGCATCGGGATCAAACATCCCGGCATCCAGCTTCGGCACATAGGTGAAATTCTTATCGTCCGATGATGCAACGACGCTAACGGTTCCAAATCGCTTCGCTTCGGCAATCGCTTTTTTAGACCAGGCCCCGGTGTTCACGTAGTCCGCTTTCTTTTTTTCCCTGAATAAGTTGAGCGGAACCATAGCGAACTGGCTCGAAGCCCCTCCTTGCAGAAACAGGACTTTGTAGTTATCCGGTATTCCCATAAGACCACGAAGCGTCTGTTCGGCGGAATCGATAATGTTCTTGTATGCGGAGGAGCGGTGGCTCATTTCCATAACCGACATGCCCGTTCCCCGATAATCGGTCATCTCTTCAGCAGCTTTGCGCAAGACCGGTTCCGGTAGAATTGCCGGTCCTGCTGAAAAATTGAATACGCGTCCCATACCATTTCTCCTTCTTTTAGTTCTATGCCGGGTTCCCCGGCATACCCCACAATTCTCTTCGAAGATTTCTCCGCCCGACACTACATATCAATGTGGCTTTATATCATTTTCTCTTTGGCAGTCAGAAACATCAAACGTCCAACCAGGTCAATATTCGAAACGGTCACTTCAGGCCGACCGCTCACGATTACCACGGGACTGAAGTTCACGATTCCCGTCACTCCACCGCGTATCAGTCTATCAGCGGTTTCCTGCGCGGCTTTCGACGGTACGGTTACTATTCCCAGATCGATCTCTTCTTTTCGTACGACACTGGAGATCTCATCGGCGTGATAGAGCCGAACATCGGTACGAATGGTCTCGAGACGATTTATGTTACTGTCGAATCCGGCGACAATAACAAACCCGCTTTCCACCAATTGCTCATGCTCCAGCACCGCACGCCCAAGACGACCAAGCCCGACAACCGCAACTCGCCTCGTATGGTCGAGTCCCAGTTTCTTCTCAAGTGCATTTCTCAAACGTGCAACATCGTATCCTGCTCCGGTTTCACCCAACTCGCCGAGCAAATTGATATCCTTACGAATATTGTGCGGAGCAATTCCGAGCAACTCCCCGAGCTTCGAAGACGAAATACGTGAATCCGACTGCCCCTGAAGTTCAATAAGTGCTCGATACAGGTAGCAAAGCCGCTCGATCGATGCCGTCGAAGTCTTCTTTTCCCTGTCCGTACTAAAACTCCTTATTACCACCTGTGAAACTTTTCACTACCAATATACTGCATTGCCCGGCCAATAGTCAAGATTTAACATCTTTCTAAAAACTACGGACTTGGGGTTTGCGATATTTTTCACAGGTTTTAGGCATTATATGCGGGTGTCGGTTCGCAAAATTCGAGAGGGAGTGCACAGAGTATATCGCCCGACGCCCCCCTCAATGGCTCCAAGGGGAATTGGCCGGGAGGAAGTTCTGGATTCACGGGGAAAGCTGAACAGCCGAAGTGGTTCGGGGACGTATCCGGGGAGATACCTTGAGTCCCGTTCAGCGGGACCGTGAGTTGGTTGCGAAACCTGGGTTAGGCCGAGCCGGACATCAAATAGAGAGAAATCCAGAGGACGGCAGTAGAAGTGGCGCCAAATGCACCAAACATCCAAAGAGGGATAAGTGTGGATCCGGAGCGGCTTTTTCCCAGAGTGCTCATCGGACGGAAGGCATGAGGCGAAAGCCTTTTCTTTTCACGACCGCCGCCCAGTCGCTCCGAGAGACCCGCAATGATCTTTTCCCGTTCCTCGGGATTCATGATGCGATACTTTCCCTCAAAGCCAAGGGACAAACAGAGGTAGTATATCCCGAGAACATCATCGGTATCAGACTGCTCCCTGAGAGCGTCAAGACGTCGAAAAAATCCCTCACCCGCAATGTTGTCGCCGAAATATTCCAACTGAAGGGGACTCGAAAGCCATACGTCGCGACATGGGCCGGGCGCACTGAGAACGGTTTCATCGAGCAAAGCCACCAAAGCATACATCGCATCCCTGGTATGCTGTTGGGATGTTCCGATTGAGCGACAATTCGACTCGAACAAACCTATATAGTGCTGTATTAGCTTCTTGAGTGATCGTGGATCACCAAGATCTTCGGCTTCCCGCATTCGGATCACTATAAGGAGCAGATCGGTGCTGAGTGTCTCAAGGGTTTCCGGGGCCGGGGCGACCGTGGCCGTGAGATCCACTCCCATTGTCTGAGAGGTTATTGTCTGAGTGAAGGACTTTGTCGCCATCCGTCAGTTCCTTTCGCGCAGTGCATACATTTCCATATTCAGACCGGGCAGATCCGCCGGGAAATAAAACGCAATCGATCCCGAGGCCTGAATGCCCTGCCAAAAATCCCCCGCCTGTTCCATTCCGAAATATACGTACCCGGGTTTTGTGGACAGCCCGTGGGGCGGATTGGCAACATGGACCAGAGTCAGGCCGGGCATCGCCGAAGGAATGAGAATCTCCAGACGATCGCGTGACGACATTTTAATTCTCTGAAGCACCGACATCAACAGTTCCTTTTCCGGCACATCGGCGGTAAGTCCAAGATAGAAGCGGGACACCGCAAAGAGTTTTTCATCGGGCACGCGAGCCACATACGTGGCCGGTGCGATCTGCTCCACTTTTATCGGCACGCAACCCGAAGATATTTCAGCACTGAGAATAGTACGGATAATCCGGGAAAAATCGCGAAAAAGATCGGCGGGTTTGGTGTGATCGTACACCGGCAGATTGCGGATCGATATTTCCGCCGAGAACGTTGCCAAAGCGCCGCAGAACATGGTCAGTAGTTCGAATAGTTTGTGGGGATGCACTTGTGGCTGTGAATGGTAGTGTCGCAGCAGCGGGGTGTAGGTATTGATTGTCTGAAGCACTCGAAATGAAGACTCGTCGGCCGCCGTGAAATCCGCTGCACCGCCGGCACGTTGCCTCCGTCCTCCCGACAATGAATCCGCTTTGGCCCACAGGAGTTCCAGGAGAGAACGTATTTCAGTCATCAGGTACACCGATGCCCCTATATGGAGCAGCGGGGGGACAAAGGCTTTGTCGACAACTATGCTTCCGGTAGCGTCACGGACAAGACGAGCGATCTGAATAAATGTCTGGTTATCCAGGGTCTCATCGCCGAACACAATACGAAAGTTGTGGTATCCAAGCTGAATCGGCTTTGGTTCGCCCCCGGAAACCTCATCGGTAACCGAAATAGTTCTGCCGTTGAACCGCACTCGCAAAGCCCCGTCGGATTTTTCTTCGGCAAAGTTGGCCTTGCCTTCAACGCTGAGAGGAAGCGCCAAATAAACATTCAGGAACTGCTGATCAGGTGAAAAATGCTCCTGGAAAGGTCGAGGTGACGGCAGTCTACTGGTCTGCGGCATCTCAAATACGGTTCCATCGGGCAGTATACCACTGCAATGCTTGACCGAGAAGCTGCCATGCTCCGCGGCGTCCTCGTCCCATTGAAAGGTGGTCAAGCCGTAGGCGAACGGAGTCGACGAGGTAATGCGTTCATCGACATGAGACAACAAAAAACGCTCCCATTGCTGGAAGTGCTGGGGCTGAAGAAAAAGCCCCTCTTTCCATACTACCGGTGCTGTTTCAAACAAAGCGGCCTCTCCTTTGCGATCGTGTCGAAAGGGATCGAAAGATCTGTAAAACCTCTGCCCGAACCATCTATATAATAAACAGTGGAACGAAAGGGGTATACAGATAGTATTTTCATATTTCTCTCAGTAAGACATCAAAATATAAGGTTCGGCAATCGCGTTGTGCCCGCAACACCGAAAAGACACTTCCGATTGACCGAAATCCGGCCGTGAGAGGAGCGCAATATATGTCCCCGTTTCAACGGTGGGTACGATCACTACTACTTCTTCCTGTGTTCTGCGGCCTTGCTCTGGCCGCCGGAGACGGCGAGCTTACCGTGATCACCGACCCCGAAGGAGTCGAAGTCTGGGTAGACGACAATTATGTGGGGGATACTCCCCTTATCGACAAAAAGCTTTCTCAAGGACGCTACAGGGTCAAGCTTATCGATGCACTCCGCAGGACCAGTGTTTCCGAGGAGATCTACATATCCGCGGGTGAGACGACCACAATCGAGAAATCTCTCCAGACAAAATTCGGCAGTTTGATCATTAACAGCCGCCCCCAGGGAACGAACGTCCATCTGATGACACCACTGGGTACCTCACCCTTGAAAAATGAATTCATGAATCCCGGCAGATACCGGCTTGAGTTCCGACATCCAAACACATTGTACAAAACCGCTACCGAAGACATAGAGATCACAGGGGGCGAAACCGTGACCCTCTCTCCGACACTGGAGAAGAATAACCCCTTCGACCAAATGGCATTGATAAGACTCGGATTGGGTGCCGCGACAGCCGTGGGTTTCGTTTGGGCAATAGTTGAACAGGGAAAGCACAAAGAACTTGAAGAGAGAATTGCGGGGGGCCCGGGTGACCCCAACGCCAGAGACTGGAAAAACCAGTCTCAAAGTGCGGCAATGAAGCGTACTTTGGGTATTGTAGTCGGAGCCGTCTGTCTGACCGGCCTGGAAATAGTCGCTTTTTTCTAAGTCAATCTCGCACAACATCTTACGCATAATGCTCTACCCCTC
>CAYFVL010000336.1:0-5578 GCA_964346405.1 uncultured Fibrobacterota bacterium | reverse complement strand
ATCGCGCGCCGGCTTACGCAGAATGCCGTGAGTTGATTGCGAAACTTGGGCTAGCTAGAATTGTATTGTAACTTGAAAGGACTGTGGGATGGATTACGAAATCGAGGATAAGGGACGTTTTAAAATGGTGCATATCATCGGGAATATCACACCGGAGGTCGGTACCAGGGTTCTCGATGAGAACATCTCAAAGCTTATCGCCGAGGGAAACCACAACTTCGTGTTCAACCTGGAACGCACCACCTATCTGGATAGTTCAGGTATCAGCATTTTTATCCATTGCCTGTGTGATGTCCAGGAAAACGATGGATCGATATACATAATTGCCGAAGAAAACCAGGTTCGGGATGTCCTCCGGGTGGTGGGAATCGATCGGCTTATCAAAGTGTATGATTCGGAAGACGATTTTGTAATCGGTCAGAAGGTCGCCGCGTGATTCTCCGCACATTCATCGGATGGTGCATCCTTGCCTCTTGGGCACTGCTTCTGAATTGTTCGGTGAAGGGAACTGTAGTCGACATCGGCGGCAACAAGACGATGGTAAAAGGAATCAAGCTGTCTCCTCATCCCGAGATTCTCGTGCTTGACGGAGCCTCGACTCGCTCTCTAGGCATTCGTCGGATAGATAAACTGGTAATCAAATCCGACCGTTCAAGGATTTGCGAGGGACGGCTGTTCTATGGGGCGGAGATCGATTTCCGGGAAACCGACGACCCATACGGAAACGAGAACCGAAAACCAAACACTTTTGTCGGTGTAGGGGGGTACTTGACCGGTACAAGCAGAGCCGGAACTTACCGTATTCCCCTGGATCAGATTACCGAAGTCGAGTTTGTCTACGAACAGTGAACATGGACGAACGGAAGACCGTCACCAGGGGCTCTCCGGACGTGCTATTCTTGCAATAGGTCTCATTCTGGCCGTGTTAGCGGCGATAACTATCTCTGTGCTGAAAATAGTTGTCTTTCCCCGCCCCGGGGGAGTAGCCGAAGCCGAGGAACTGCTTAAAAAGCGTGAATATGGAGAAGCCTTTCATCTGGTTGATAAAGCTATTGAGGAGGAAGGCCGGCGTCACGATTTACTGGTTCAGAAGGGGAAAATCCTTATTGCGCTGGCCTGGGAGAAGCAGAATCGCGAGGGATGGCGCAACTATGGGAACAACTCTGACGACTGGCTGAATAGCAGAGAAGCCGATAAGGCGGAGAGTGTTCTGCGCTCCGTTATCGCCGACGATCCGGACAATATCGATGCACACTATTTCCTTGGGATGCTTTACATCGAAAAGGGGTGGTTATCGAAAGCGGAAACGGAATTCCTCGATGTCCTCCGATTTGATCGGGATCATATCTCGGCTCGGGTAAACCTCGCGGTGGTGTACACCATGATGGATCGACCGTCATTCGCCGAGGATGAGTTGCGTCGGGCATACCAGCTTGCTCCGGATACGGTGCGAATCGTGAAAAATCTCGCTTTTTTGTACCGGTTTTACCTGGATATGCCTGAATCCGCCATGGTGTGGTCAAACCGATATCTGAACATGGCAAAGAAAGGGGATCGTGACGTGAACATCGTGCGCCCAGAGCTGAAGGAACTGCTTCAACGATATCCCGATTTCGCGCTCGATGAACCGCAGAGTTGGCGTAAACGGGGCCGCTTCTCGGAAAATCGCAGGAATTAGCCCCCCTTTCAGCTAAAAACAGGCATTCATGAAGGAGAGATTCACGGCTCCACTGATGGACTGTCCGGGATCGACAGCTACTCTATCTCGGCAAAATCGAAGTGCCCTTCAAGTGTCGCTCCGAGTATGGTACCGGTTTTACGATCGTCCGCGAAAAGAGGAATGTAGAACGGGCGCAGGCCGACCATGCGTGTCAGTTTTCGGTCGCTTCCGAACCTCAGGCCCACAAGCGTGCTTATCAGGGGACCCGCCGCAAAGAAGTTTTCTCTTTCCTCGAACGGTGTGGTTTTCTTTGTCTGGTAATCGGGGCCATAATGGAAACTGGCGCCCAAGCCCGGCTGAAGCACCAAGTCAGTCGATCCCGACAGTTCGAGTCTTCGTTCATAGAACAGTTGCGGTTCAAATTGCAGCATTCTGAATGCCACGCCGAATAGAATCGGTCGAAATACGGGGAGCTGCAGCCCAACTGCATTTTGGCTGTCTAAATGGTATCTGGTCGACAACATAATATCGGCAATTGGTCCTCCCTTGACGTCGTCCGGAGTCGCTACGCACATCCGCAGATCGTCGTATCGACCGCCCAGCATCAGCGTTACCCCGAATGAAAGATACGGCTCCGATATCGTTGCTCCGGCAAAACCCATGATGCTAAGAAAAACCAGTGTCCATTTTCGCCCGACAGTCATTTTTTGTCCCCTTCGAATTGTTCGGAGTCGTCAGGAAATAACATCTCCATTCTCGCTTGATCTCAAGTCGGCTTTCTTCGTTGCTTGTTTGGGCCATAGTCCCTGAGCCGCTTTTAACGGAAGAAGAGTATCCTTTGTATTGCGGCATAAGATACTGTACGCAGGTCAAATCCACTAAAAATCGTGGATTTGTCAGCTACAGTATCTAATATGCTCCTGCACAAGCTTCGAAAGCCGCCCTGATATCTTCGCGATTTCTGGAGACTTAACCCAAGTTTCGCAGTCGAGAACGAGCATTCCACTCGCTCTTGACAGTGGAATATGGGCGACCTCTTCTCTCTTTGCCACGCAATGCGCCTTGTGCGCTGTAGGAATGTGGCATAAATTGCCGGCACGCATACCCAAAAGATATTGCCTGGAAAACCCACCAGAAAGCTCCATGGTTTATGTCGTCACCCCAACAAACGTTCTGAGCAGGAACCCCGCAACAAAGCTCAGACCGGCCACTCCCAGGCTGAGGCCGGCCATTTCGAAGAACCTGGCACGAAACGATTGGCCGTTGGCCACGGAAATATAGAAGTTGAAGACGGCAATAATCAGGATGGCGAGTGCCAATGTGCATCCCAGGCACAGGAATGAATTTTCGAGTATCAGATAGGGAAATATCAGCAGAATAACCGTAAGAAGGTATGCCGTGCCGGTGTACAGTGAAGCCTTAATCGGCTTCTTCTTCGTATCGTCGCCTTCGGCCTTGGTGGAGAGGTACTCCGAGGCTCCCATTGACAAGGCGGCGGCAAAGCCGGTTATTGATCCGGTGAGGGCGATCAGATCCGTGTTCTGCAGAGCAAACGTAAAACCCGCCAATGCCCCGGTGAGTTCGACAAGCGCATCGTTAAGCCCCAGGACCATCGAGCCCGTATACCGCAGCCGTTTTTCGTCGAGAAGCTCAAGCAGTTTGTTTTCGTGTTCATTCTCATTTTTCGATATGTCTAGGGCCTGTGGGATTTCGGGAATGAGATCATCGTAGTGTACCTGCGCTCCTTCCTCAGCATGCTCCATAAATCTCACGGCAAACGTGAGTCCGAAAATGCGGCTTATAAGCACAAAACGGAAAACTTTTCCACGATCGGGTTGGATGTCTTCTCGGGTGTACTCCTTCCACTGGTTGTAATGGCGTAGTTCGTCTTCAGCGATATCTGTCAGAACCTTGCGGTTTTCGATTTTCTTTGTAACCGCTGCTATCCTTTTGTAGATATGGTGCTCCGTGATTTCGTTTTTCTGGTACTCACGGAGAATCTGTAGTGTGTCCTCAGAAATTGTCATTCAGTTCGTACTTCCGGTGTTGTGGGCCGAATCCGGGCTCCTCGCATAGTGCTGCCGGCCCGGGTTTCCCAGCCGTGAGTTGGTTGCGAAACTTGGGCTAGTGTACCGTCCGACAATTGGCAACGCACTCTTCCCGGCGCTCGAATGCCCCGGCTGCGTTGCTCATTCGTTGAATACGTCCAGTATTCGCCTCGTTCGCGCCTTGCCGGTGCATCCGATCATCCGGCAATAGCACATCGCCAATTATCGGACGGAACACTAGAGCCCGGAAAGTTACTGTTTGAGACAGCGGCTAGTCAAATGCATTACCGGTTTTCCAATGTTCCCACACCTTTCCGACCAGGTCGGGTCCGGGTTTGAGTGTAGGTTTCCCCGGTTTCCAGCCCGATGGAGTTGCTTCTTTGCCGCCACTCTTACGGACGAGCTGGAATGCCTGTACTTGTCGCAGGGTTTCGGACACGTTTCGTCCCACCGGAGGAGTGAGTACTTCGTACCCCTGTACGACTCCGTCGGGATCGATAAGAAATCGTCCTCGTGTCTCAACTCCGGCGTCTTCATCATAAATCCCATACACGGTCCCAACTTTGCCGCCGGCATCGGTCAGCATCGGATAGGGCACGCCACCTTCGACCATTTTGCTCAATTCATTGTCGTTCCACATTTTGTGCACGAAAACACTGTCGACACTCATTGAAAGGACTTCAACGCCGAGTTTTTGAAACTCGGGATATTTCTCTGCGACCGCAGAGATTTCAGTCGCTCAGACAAAGGTGAAATCGCCCGGGTAGCAGCAGAGAACCACCCATTTTCCAAGAAACTGTGAAAGCTGCACGCTGGTGAACTGTCCTTTGTGATACGCGGGCGCGGTGAAATCCGGTGCCTTTTTGCCTACCATAATCATGGATTTTTTCTCCTTTTTAACCGCAACTGGTACTTCGTTTTGTAGTGAAGGTTCTTCTCCCACGGGTCCGCCGGTTGGGCGGGCGCAGCCAGGCTTATTGTCCTCGGGCATAGGCATTATCCTTTCTTTTCCGGCATAGCCGGTGCTTTATAATGGTGATCGCAGTTGTCTTTCTTTCTATCTATTATAATAATTGTCCCAAACGGGATGTACGCATCATTGTGCGGTGATTGAATGAATGATGGTGGTGAGCGATCATGTAAACCAGCAATTTTTGTGCCCGTACATTTCTCAGCGTGGTACGGGCAAGCTGATCATGAGGTCGTATCTCGCATCCAATGATAGCCTGCACTTTAGTGCCAATACTGTTCCTGCAATTCAGACAGTAAGAATTGGGTATAGCGGTGG
This sequence comes from uncultured Fibrobacterota bacterium, assembly GCA_964346405.1. Taxonomy (GTDB): domain Bacteria; phylum Fibrobacterota; class Chitinivibrionia; order Chitinivibrionales; family CAYFVL01; genus CAYFVL01. Next base: position 582 of record CAYFVL010000336.1, on the reverse strand, counting down.
CCTGCCGTTGGCCCAATAGCCATCGGTCTGGTTGTCCAAGTCGAGATTCTCCCGTAGCAAGCAATTTTAAGAAAATGCAGAAAAGTGTTTTTTTACTTGCTATTTTTGTATGCCTAATATTTTATTTACGTTCATGAAGAAGAATACACAAGATCCCGCCGCCTTGCGAAAGTGCCTCAAGGAGTCTCTCGATGAGATCAATTCCTTGGTTTGGCGCATCGCCGACAGCGACCCCATGGTACTGGGCTCGTTCTATACGGTGTATAAGACCTGCTCAAAGAGAAACGGTCGATGTCGCAAAGGGGATAAACATGGTCCTTTCCCGGCCCTGTTTCAGAGCATTGGTGGAAAGCGCAAGCTTGTGATGGTGAAGCAAGAGGACGTCCCTTCGGTACGGAAAAAAGCCGCGGCATACAAGGACTTCCAGAAGCGCTTAACTCGGCTGAGGCCTTGAGAGCCAGATAAATTCCCCCCTTATTTTTCAGATAAATTCCCACTTTCCCCCGCATTTTTTTTGAGTTTCGGGCCATGTATAAAAAATGCCCGGTACATGCATGCCGGGCAGTTGGTGAAAGGGATTGA
>CAYFVL010000335.1:0-5641 GCA_964346405.1 uncultured Fibrobacterota bacterium | reverse complement strand
CTTGAGCGTTTTTCTACAACGAATCGCGCGCCGGCTTACGCAGAATGCCGTGAGTCGATTTCAGGGATACAGGTTTTCAAGCACCGATTTGTCTGACGCTTCCCCGGTCTACGACATACGGAATGGAGGCTAATGCGCCGCTGGTGGGCCTGCGTGTCGGCAAATCGCGCAGAATCATATGCAGTGATTGGTAGGCCAGTTCCGCAAAGCCGAAATCCAGAGAAGTGAGCGATTGAAAGGAGTAACGAATCCGATTGTCGAAGGAAATAATCGGGAAAGAATCGAAAACACCCTGCCCGATCGGAGCCAATACGCGCATCAGGTGTTCGGCATAGCTGTCACGTGGCGCAATAAGGGCCAAGCGAGGATTTCTTATAAGAGGCAATAGTTGCAGAAGCGTCGATATCGTAACCACCGGTCCCTCCAGCCGGTCGATGCGTTCTTTGCCGAGACCCTGAACCGCGCGCAAGTACCCCAGGAACCCAGCCTCTGGAGAATGGCGAATTTCGGGGGTAAAAGCGTCCGATCCATATCGCTCGCGTAACTCGCTCAGCCGCTTATCAAAATGATTGAGAAGAGCGGTCACCCGTCCTCCCAAACGCGCCCGCAGCTCTTCAAGACGCTTGGGGACCCCTTCACGAACCGGACAAAGCCACTGAGGCATGTCGTCGGGGGCCAGTAACTCAATGGTGAAGGGCGGGGAACGGTGGTCACCGATTTCGCACAATAGCGAATACCGACTTTTCTGCCAGTCGCTCATGGGGGGAATAAATGGGAAACAGCCTCCGTGAAATCCTTTATTTTCCAGAAAGCGTATAACCTCGGCCATTGCATCCCGCTGGGAGATATACACTCGAGTGACCTTTTTTGAATTGTCAGGCATGTCGAAACCGGCATTGTTTCTGTCGAACCACACCACCGGTCGGCCGAACCGTGAAAAAAAGTCAAGCCAACGTTCGATATCGGGAAGCTTTTTCCTTGTTACAGGCACGAGCGTGCCACGATACTGCCCGCCCAGTTTGCGGATGAGGTTCTCCGCCGCATCTGGATGTGCAACGGATGCACCAGCCGGAGGCGTGCCGTGAAGTGCTATTCCAAAAAGCGACACCCCTGAATACTCGGCTTGGTCGACGAATTCTCGCCCGAACCGTTCAGTATCCTGATCCTTACAGATATAAGTCCAATCATGAGCCCGGGGAGTCAGGACCAGGATTGTCTGCCGTGATGAAACCGGCGCATCCCGCCTGGGGGCCGGTCCCACGATATCTCGTTTCCCGTTTGCGTGAACGTAGTTTTGCCGGCGCAGTTTTTTTAGAACGATACTGATGGTGCTGGATGAAACGTGAAAAGTTCGTGTTAGATTGCTCCACTTCGGCAAGGCATCTCCCGCACGGAACCCCCCGCTACGAATCAGCTCCACCATTTCTTTGTATGTTTTCTCAACCGAGCAGCGACGAGAGGTCGGTTCTGATTTGTTCGCCCTTCGCCCGATTATGCGAGCTGGTCGATTACCTCTCAATTCCACAACTCCGCGGCGACCCAGGATCTTCAATGCGGCAAGTACCACGGGTCTGCTGACATCGAGTTCGGTCGAAAGTTGTCGACTCGACGGCAAAACACTGCCCTCGATCCCATCGAGACGCCTCTCGATTTCATCGGCAATCGAAACAGAAAGTCCTCCGTCGGCCCCCCGTTTATTACTCAAAATCTCCTCCAGGAAACAATTTCGCACAAAGCATCGCCCCAATTACCGGCCTCGACTAAAGTCCTGGTAGAACGTGAAGGGGTGACTGTTACCACATTGACCACAAATGGTATCATAGTATCACAAAACATACATTCTCCAGCCCCTCCGTGGTTAAGTTACCATTCATCGGGTGCCGTTTCCGGCAACAGGAACCGTTACGGCGAATACTGACCAATTTATACAAAGGAGGTCTGAAACATGAGGAAGCACTTTTTCGTGGCATATCTGATATCGTCTTTGGGATTAGGAGTTGCCGTAACCGCTCAAGTGCGGGAAGTCGAGCAGAATACCGATGATCAATGGTATTGCTCAGCGGCACGGCACGAGGAGGTCATGAACGACCAATTCGCACAGCTTTCTCCGTGTGGCTCGGAATGCCCCGATGTGGTGAAACACGAAGCAACCGTGAAACCTGTGTCGGAGTGCCCAATCGACGGGTGGTTGGTATATGGAGCCGGTTTTCTTAGTAGTGAGCAGGAGCCGGTATATGTACGACGGCTGAAGGCCTCCCAATCGGAGGCTATTGATCTCGAATTGCCCGAAGGTTCTTTCTGGTTTCGGTGGTCACCGAACGGAGAGTGGATTACCTATCAGGTGATAGAGGGCGTCTCAAGTCCGGGTTGGATTGTAAAGAGAGACGGATCGGTGAACGTTCCCCTTACCTATACAAAAGCGAATGGCGATTTGGATACCATCCGGGAACAGTTCGTAAACTGGTATCGCAGTAGCCCGTATGAAGAACCCGAAAAGGATATTTACGAAATCGTTTGGGGCGGTGCGCATAAGCTTTTCGGTATCCTGGTTGATTTGAGCGGAGAGACGCCGGTCGTGTTGTCGGAAACACGCCGGGAGATCGGCAAAAAGCTGGGCTGGCATACTCAGTCAGGGACTATCAGCGTGGGTAAAGATATCATTGTCTGGGATGAAAGAGTGAAGATGGCGGTCGACTGGATCGATGAAGTACAAACCGGCGAGCCGACAACAGTTTATACTATCCCCGACGGCGGCAAGGGTATGGCGGGAAGGGATGACATATATCCGGTATATGGTTTGTTCAACTGTGGATCGGAGTTGAGCTGGGATGCCGAGTATCTCATACATAATCCCGGACGGCTATACGCCGATTGTATTCCCAACGGCCATCACGGCTTCGGTATATTACGTCCAAAACGGAAAGATGAGCCACTGTGCACGATCAGGCAGTGGTGGCTGGAAAAGGAGCACGGGGCGGTAAGTGTGAATTGGGCCCCTCGGGAGCTTGGCGGCAAGGAGCAATGGACGGCTCATGGCGGCAACGGCAAATATTCCAACTGGGGCGACTGGAATTTCAGTAATGTTCCCGAATGGATTACCGGACATAACGACGCCGGCAAAGCACCGACCGAAGCGTACGGTGGATGGGTTATTCACTGGCCGACGCATGAGTGGTATAAATACACCGAAGACGGCGCAATCGGGTGGTGGGCCGGACTGTACATTGACGAAGGTGTAAACGTTGAAGAGCGGAGGGCTGAAGTGGTTGAGAAAAAACTCCCTTCGCGAAACAGGCTCCCCCAGACGGGATCTCTGGTGGACATCCGAGGTCGACAGGTGGCTCCGGGAGCCGGCACTCTCAAACGAGGTGTGTATATTGATACATACCGACGATCGAAGACGGTGCATTTCCGGACTGTGCATAAAAAGTAGGACGAAAAATGTGAAGTCATTTTTGCACAACATCTTACGCATAATGCTCGCTCTCGACATCGCTCGGTACGGCGTCTCTCGACTGCGAAACCTGGGCTAATATGCCCCAGCACAAGCGCCTCGAAAGCCGACCTGATATATCCGCGATTTCTGGAGACTTCATTCCGTGACGACTCCTTACCCCGGTAATTCCCAGCAACGCCAAGGGGGTCCCGCGGATTGAACGCCTGCCCGGTATCGTCCGCTTTTACGGGGGTGAGTGTCAATGAGTTACTCGAAATGCAGGAGATAAAGACTGACGTCGAGCCGATCAACTGCAAAAAACCCAGGCAGGACAATATCCGGGCCGCAAAGCCTCTCGATCTCCTGGACAAGCACTCACCCAAAGAGCAGCGAACCACATTATCCTTCCCAGTTTGGGTTGGGTTCGGGAATCGCAGCCCCAATGCTTTCACGCCATTCGACTAATTGCTGGTGCAACACCGCGGCCTTATCGGGAAGTTTCCCTGCGAGATTGTCCTTTTCTTCAATATCGGTTTCCAGATCGTACAATTCCAGTCTTCCATCTTCAAAGTGTTCTATAAGTTTAAAACTACCGGAACGAATCGAGGAACCCGGCGTATCGCCCTGGTTACCGTAGTGCGGATAGTGCCAGAAAATCGCATCCCTTTCCAGGTGTTTTGCTCCTTTCAACAAAGGCAATACACTTACCCCGTCACAGTGTTGCCGTGGTAATGCCGGTAACCCGGCAGATTCAAGGAAGGTAGGATAAAAATCGGTACTCGTTACTGGAACATCACAATGCGAACCGGCTTCAACCACTTTTGGCCAACGTACGATCAACGGTTCACGAGTTCCCCCTTCGTACATCCATCCTTTCCCTTCCGCCAGAGGAGCATTGCAGGTAGGAGCGCCTTCGGCCGTAGACAAACCACCATTATCTGATGTAAAAACAACGATGGTATCATCTTCAAGACCATTGTTTTTCAAACATTCCAACACGCGACCGATATTGGTATCCAGGTTCTCTATCATTGCGGCATATGTTGGATCCGATTGCAGAAGTCGCCTGTTTATACGTTTGTTTCTCTTATGCCGACACGGGAAGTAGTCGCCTTCTTCGAAGGTTTTCTCTTTGTCCAATCCCATTTCCCGAATTTTTTTCCGGTACTTTTCCACAAGGTGTTCAGGCGCCTGAATCGGAGTGTGCACCGTGTAATGCCATAAATTGAGAAAAAAAGGCCTGCACTGATCGCGATTTTCTATCAACCCAAGTGCATCGTCGGTAAGTCTATCGGTAAGATACTCCCCATCGGGACCATCTTCCAATGTCGAAATTCCCCACGGACTGAAATATCCTTTTCGCGGGTGCCCCCAATCGCTACCTCCAATATTGATATCGAATCCGTGCCTTTTTACCCATTTACCTAAATGCCATTTACCAACGTGCCACGTCTGGTAACCACCATTCCGGAGTGTGGTCGCCAATGATATTTCCTGCACAGGAAGTTGATGAAAATACGGAACATCACAAAGCTTTCCGACTGCATGTCCCCCAATAAACTGGGTCACACCCACCCTTGCCGGATATTTCCCCGTCAAGATACTCGCCCGTGTCGGTGAACAAACCGGGCATGAAGCATAGGCGTCACTAAATACCATCCCTTGTTGTGCTAATCTATCGATATTAGGAGTCTCGTAGAAAGTACTTCCGTAACATCCAATGTCACGCCATCCCATGTCATCAATCACTATAAAAACGATATTTGGCATATTTGGCATAGAAAGACTCCTTTGAATATCTATGAACAGTATCATTTTATCCGGATACTATTAAATTAGAGGGTGTTTCCAACAGAAACAATGCCATAATTGCTAAATAAATTATATTATTTGACACGAGAAAAGTAATGCGCGCCGATAACGACGGAATCCGGAAACAGCTTTGGAATTACGAGTGTCCTTTAGCCAAAGCTTCGCAACCAACTCACGGCATTCTGCTTAAGCTGTTGCACGATCTTAACTTAGAAAGATGCTCAAGATATCTCCCCGGATACCCCTGCGCTTTTTCTAAGTCAATTTAACACAACATCTTACGCATACTGCTCTTCCCCTCGGCTCCGCTCGGGACATCGCCCTCGGCATTTCGGCTTCGCTCACTTCGACACCGCTCAGGTGCGTCGAGCTAAGCTCGACCTTTCTTATAAA
>CAYFVL010000334.1:0-5724 GCA_964346405.1 uncultured Fibrobacterota bacterium | reverse complement strand
AAGATCGTGCAACATCTTACGCAGAATGCCGTGAGTTGGTTGCGAAACTTGGGTTAGGTCAAATCATTTCGCCAGGATTTTCCACTCGACCCGTCGGTTTCTGCGGTGACACTCCTCGGTATCGCAGTTGGGTACCGCAGGTACCTCCCGACCATAGGATGTTATTTCGAAACGATTCGCCTCGAGTCCATAGGCCGCCAAGTAGTTCTTCACAGCCTTTGCACGGTTCTCACCCAGGCCAATGTTGTATTCGTTGGACCCTCTCTCGTCGGCATGCCCTTCAACAAGGATTCTGAACGAGGGGTTTTCTTCAAGGAATTTCGCTGTTCTCGCAAGCTTTTCTACCTCATCGGGCCGAAGATCGTACTGATCATACTCGAAGTAGATCGGTACAAGAACCTCACGAGCTTTTGCATCCATGTCGACCGTTTCGAAAACATCCTCGTCGCTCGGCCTGAACTCCTCGGTCGGTTCCGGCTTGACTTCTTCGGTTTGTGCCGGAGTGTCATCGGGCGTCGTACCTACCTTTGTCGTTTTTTTCTGACATCCGGTCGACATGAGAAAGATACTCGCAAGAACCACTACTCCCAGTGTCTTCATTTTCATTTGTTATACCTCCTGGTAGAAAATCATGATCATTGACCATGGTCAACAGGTGAACACCGGGCTGGGACCCGTTTAAAAAAAATCACGATATTCACAAGTATCCGCGACTCTGGAACACCTGTAATTATACTCTTATGAACATACCGATCTCAAGTGCCGACAATAAGTTCCAGAGCCTCAACGGGGCTCACCTTTCCCACCGAAGAAGAACTCCTCGGTCATCGCACACAGACAGTGGTAAATCGGAAGGTGGTATTCCTGTATTCTGTAGGTCTTCTCGGCAGGCGCCCGAATGGTTACATCAGACAACTCACCCAGAGAACCGGCATTGGCCCCGGTCAGTCCGATTACAGGAAACCCGAACGCATTAGCCACCCGCGCTGCGTTGCACACGTTGGGAGAATTGCCGGAAGTGCTGATGGCAAGCAACGCATCCCCATCACGTGCATATCCGTACACCTGCTGCGCAAACGCCATCTCAACATTCACGTCGTTGGCGAAAGCCGTGAGTGTCGAACTCTGACTTACCAGCGAAATTGCCGGTAATGCGCCCTGAAGTCCTTTGCACAACGCTTCTCCGTGTTCAGGAAATGCAGCGGCAATTCTCCGGGCATCATCCTGGGGAACGGCGCGTTTGAGTAGATATTCCTTCATCAGTTCACTTACAATATGCTCCGCATCCGCGGCGCTTCCGCCGTTTCCGCAGACCAGAAGCTTCCCGCTCTTTTCATAGGTTTTCACAAGGATTTCAAATGCCGCAACTATATCGCCCCGAGCATCCCCAAGGGCGGGATAATTCGTCAGGAGTCTATCGAGAAATACACCCACCCGTTCTTTCATGGCATCCACCCTTCATCGTCGCCGTGATCAATCTCTATGGCGCTTCTCCGCAGCATGTCGCCGATTTGAAGCTTCCCTCCCCTCTCTTCGACTATCACCAGTCGGTTTGTCAGAGCACGCTGGAGTTCATGTCCGGCAAGATCGGTGATCTTTCGAAATGCCAGATTATGCTGCCGACGATTCCGGGAAGAGGGAAGAACATTGAGGAGTTCGTTGGGGGTAAATGGATTCTTCACATCCACGACATATTTATTTTCTGGAAGCTCTGCCCGCACACGTCCTACCAACCGCACCTGCTGAGGCGCTTTGGCGGACTGAGGTGCCTGCATTGCGTACTCATCGAGGTAAAAGCCGGTTGTATATGGTCGATGATCCAGCCTCTCCAGTTCGGTAATCCATTCCGGGTCCGGTTCGTAAGGTTTTCCGTCCAGCGCCTTGATGCGATCGAGAGCGAGACGATAGGTACGCACCACCGACGCAACATAGTGCCCACTCTTATTGCGTCCCTCTATCTTGAGCGCAGATACCCCGGAATCGACAACCTTGTCGAGAATAGCGAGGGTATTGAGATCTTTGGAATTCATTATATACGTGCCGGTCTCGTTTTCCTCAATATCAAATCCAGACCCCGCCGATTCGCCACCATCCTTGGGTACGATTGTGTAGGCGAAGCGACACGGCTGCGGACAATCTCCCTGATTGGGATGTCGTCCCCACATATATGCTCCCAGCAAACATCGACCCGAAATGGAGACGCACATGGCTCCATGTACAAAGACTTCAGTCGAAACCGTGTTTTCATCATTGAGAGATCGAATTTTGTCCAGCGAAAGTTCCCTGGGCAATACAACTCGACGAATCTTCTGTTCGGACCAGAATTTCAGCGAGGAAGAATTGAATACTCCGCTTTGTGTACTCAGATGCAGCGGAATCGATGGTACTCTCCGCCTGCATTCCGTAATAACTCCGGGATCACTGACCACCAGTGCATCCGGTGCTTCAGGAAGCTTCGCAATACAGTCGAGCAGCGTTGCGATTTCCTCCAACTGCTCGTTTCCAGGCATGGAATTGATCACGCCGTAGAGCTTCGCACCAGCCTCACGGGTTCGGTCCAGAGCATCGGGAAGTTCATCGGGATAGAAAAAAGGCGCATTCGTACGAAGGTTGTGTCTGCCGATGCCGACATACACAGCATCGGCGCCATGTACCAGGGCCGCATCGAGCGTTTCGAATGTGCCGGCAGGAGCAACAAGTTCGGGAAATTTCATTCTCACCAGATCGGATTGAGTTCGGTCGATACCGCGGGAAAACAGTGCTGATCGGTTAATGAAGGCGATTGTAGCGTGCACATTGACAGATCGTGCACAAAACTCGACGTTCAGTTCTCGGACGGCTCAGGTTCCTCTTTTTTGCTGAGGACTTCTTCGATAGCGTTCATATAGGCATCTTTTGGATTAACCCCGAGCAATTTTTTCACAACCGTCCTGTCATTCACGATAAAGACCGCCGGGATGGAACTGACCTGAAAATACTGGGCTATCTGCTTGTGCTTATCGATATTGATTTTCATCACTTCCACTCTGCCCTCGTACTTTTGGCGAATCTCCTTGATTATGGGATTCAGCATTTTGCAGGGCATGCACCAGGCTGCCCAGAAATCGATCAGAACAGGAATCTCGGACTTTATGATCCGGTCCGCATACTGCGAAGATGAATCGTTCGCGCTCGGGAACCTTCCCTGAGCAGATATCAGACCGGTGGCAGACAAGACGACCATTGTTGAGAGTATTGCTCGTGCGGTCGTTCTTTTCATTATTTATCCCTTCGAAGTGGCGGGTTTTTCGCCGAATATCGCCCCGGCAGGCCCTTCGGCCGGGATACCCGATTTGCTTCGGGCGGCAACTCTCATAAGAGCACCCTTCCGCAAACCCTGAGAAATTGTATCAGAAAGAATCCAGATATACCAGTTTCAATTCTCGAGTCCAGCCCAACCGGCGATCGCGCACTCCGGGAACATTCCTGGTGTGCAGTTTATTCTCAAGTACGTCCTTGGCCGCGGCCTCTATATAGAATGATGGCGAAAAAGCCCAACGCAGGCCCAGATTCAGAAAGCCGCGAAACGGATTGGCATAAGTGCTCTTATCGGGGTCCTCCTGATTCAAAGCCATATCGTATTCCACCCCGAGCGCAAATTCCTCGTTCACTCCCAGGTCAAGCCCCGTATATCCATTCGGCCACTTCACTCGGATATGCTCTTCGAGCGAGTAGTTGACCGCTCCGTGGAACCCCAAAGTCAAAGACGAGAACAAGAGATAATTTTTACTAATGGAAAAAAAGGCGCCTTGAGATTTGTAGACGTACCCACGATAACTGTTTTCGGTGTCGACATACCCCTCGATGCCTCCAAACCCCTGCCAGTCAAACCCAATCGCCATACCTGGAAAATGAAAGGATTCCTCGATCAGACGATATTTCACTAGAATTCCGGGCCAGGGATTTCCTTTTACCCCTTTCCGGCCGACTAAACCGTCCGCACCGTACCCGGCTCCCATCATGAATCGATTTGTGATCCCGACCGACATAAAAAAAGTCATTCCGGCGCCGTCTACCGAGGGTTGCCGCGCGGGATAGGTACGCATCTCCAGGTCGTAATAGGCCCGCGGAAGAAGCCCCGCGGTATGACAATCGATCAGTCTTCGAGGCTGTACCATCTCATCGGCCAGGCTGCCCCACCCAAACAAGCCGATTAACATGAGACATGTCGCCGCATGTCTTCCACCGGGGAGAAACTTCACCTGCTCTCCTTTTGAAGTTGTCTCTTTCTTAATTCGTTTTGGCGACGTATGATATTCTTTTTGCGCTCGTGCTCGGCGCCCGTTCTGGAAAAATCATGCGCACCGCTTCCGTCCCATTTCGCGACGAAATATAACTCTTTGGTTTCCAGTGGATTTGCGGCGGCTTGAATAGAGCCGAAACCGGGAGAACAGATCGGACCCGGAGGTAACCCGACATGGATGCGTGTATTGTAGGGGGATGGATTCTTGAGTTCGGAGACCCGAAGAGGCCCCGAAAATTTGCGCAAAGCGTAACGAACGGTCGGATCAGCCCCCAGACTCCACCCTTTTCGAAGACGATTGTGGAATACCCCGCTTATCCTCGTTCGCTCCGAGGCCAGGGTGGCCTCTTTCTCGACTATTGAAGCCATGGTTACGATTTCATGAACCGACAAATCCTGAACACTTGGAGAGATTTCCACTTCCCGCCAGACCTTTTCAAACTGATCCACCATCAGGCGAACCACCTCTTCTTCATCGGCATCCGGGTGGATATAGTAAGTATTGGGATACAGATAACCCTCGAGGTTCCCGTCTTCCGGCCCGTATTGCGAACAAACAGCGGTATCCAGGCATATCGAGACGAAAAGGGCTGAATCCAGTCCCAATTTCCTGGAAAAGAGCGCGGCGGTCTGCTCAACCGTGAGGCCTTCCGTTATGGTCACCGCAACACTCAACTGTTCGGCATCCCACAGCCTTTGTGCCGCATTTATAGCCCCTTCACCGTCCACAAAGGTGTACTTCCCGGCCTGCATGGCTCGATCGACCCCTGTGAACCGGCTCCAGAGCAAGAATGCTTTCGAGGATCGAACAACCTTTAATTCTTCGAGCCTCTCCGCGACCCGGGCAATAGAGCCACCCGGCTCGACTATCAACTCAATTCTTTCAGTACTCTCCCTGATAGGAGCGAAATAGTACAGGTACACCCCTCCGGCACCGACCAGAAGAACAAGAACACACAAAAGCAGTACGACAAGAATTCTTTTCATTTGCAGAAACCGATAAACAAGGAGTAATGCATAGAAAATATAGCCAAAACCGGCGAGAAGATAAAGAACACCGGTCATCCACAGATCAAAAACGGCTTTTATAAAGTGCAACTGGTATTCTCGTGCCCCGGAACACGACCTCGGCGGGGTATTCGACATTTCCCAAAAAATAATCATTCCCCTGAGAATATCGCAGTATACCATTTGAAAATGGATAGCGTGCACTATCCATTATATTTTGTCGTACTTATAGACATGAACCAGTATTCCCCCATTGAGGGAAACCTGGGTCAATATGCGACTCGAAGATAAATTTCGGCCAAATCTGGTTTTTATTCTGATTGAAATTCCTAACTAGTGTCTGTCCGAAAACCCCCGTTCATCGAGTCCCGAATTAACTTCGGGAAGATGAACCGGCTAATTCGACGCTGAAACGGGCATTTTCCCGATATGCT
>CAYFVL010000333.1:0-5727 GCA_964346405.1 uncultured Fibrobacterota bacterium | reverse complement strand
ATCGCGCGCCGGCTTACGCAGAATGCCGTGAGTTGATTGCGAAACTTGGGTTAGGTATACTCGGGAAGATATGACCATACCCGACCAAATTTCTACAAGGCGGCGCTTATTAACGAGGTTCCACTCAATTTTCGACAAATACAAGCCTGATGGGGAGCAGTAATTGTGAACAAACACGGGTATGTGCACGTGTATACCGGAAACGGTAAAGGTAAAACCACATCGGCCATGGGGCTGGCTGTACGAGCCCTCGGTGCCGACATGAAGGTGCTGTTTGTTCAGTTCATGAAAGGCCGTGAATGCTGTGAGCATCGGATTCTGTCGAAACTCTCAAATCTCACCCTACGTCGATATGGATCGGGCAAGTTTGTCCGCGGCAATCCGTCTCAGGATGATATCAAAGCCGGCAAAATGGCTCTGGCAAAGATTCGTGCCGCGATTGAATCGGAAGAGTATGATCTGGTAATCCTCGATGAGGCAAACGTTGCGGTGAAAATGGGTGTCATATCGGTGGAAAAACTTCTCGCTCTCGTGAACGACAAGCCCGAACACGTGGAAATTGTCATTACCGGACGGGGAGCGCCTTCCGAGCTTATCGATCGGGCGGATCTGGTGACCGAGATGCGTGAGATCAAGCACTATTACCATAGCGGCGTGAAAGCGCGACGAGGTATTGAAGAGTGATCGGGCGTTCATCGTACCAAATGCCCGATTTCGGTCTGAAAGGCAGACTTCCCTTTCGTCTGGGCTGCACATCATTTGTCTATCCTGACGATTACGTTGCAAATGCCGCCGCATTGGCCGAAGCGGTAGACGACATAGAACTGCTTGCGTTTGAGTGTGACGGCGCCTCATCTTTGTTCAATCCGAAAACCCTTCGCGAACTCGATGAAATTCGCCAATCGTCCGGGGTTACATACACAATTCATCTGCCTCTTGACATATGTCCCGTTTCGGACATCAGCACGAACCGGGAACGGTACCGACGGCGAGTCAATGAAATGATAGAACGCTCGGCACTCCTGAATCCCTATGCCTTTATTCTGCACCTGTACAATGGTGTCGGTGAATGTCGACTGCAATACGATGAATGGTTGGAACTGGTTTGTGAACTTTGCCGGAATGTGGCCGCGGCCGTACGGGGATGTGAACACCTTATTGCCGTAGAAAATGTAGCGTATCCGTATGAGTGGAATCGTGAACCGGTCGAGGAGTTCGGATTTAGCTATTGTTGTGATATCGGGCACCTCTGGAGCCGTGGCGAAGCGTTTGAGGAGTTCGCTGAACGGTTTCTGGATAGAACCCGAGTCGTTCATTTGCACGGAGTGGTGTCGGGGCGGGATCATCTTTCCCTGGAATCAATGCCCAACAAGCAACCGATATCGTTAGTTCTGAACAGTTTGGCGGATGTATTCCGCGGAGTCGTGACATTGGAAGTGTTTCGAGAAGAGTATACGATAGGTTCACTTAACCACGTGAGGAAGCATTGGGAAAAATCACACTGGTAACCGGCGGAGCACGGAGTGGGAAGAGTGATTTTGCGCTGCACCGGTCCCTTCAGGGGTACAAAAAACGGGTTTTCGTAGCCACGGCCAACGCATTCGATGAAGAAATGATGCGGCGCATTGCGGCTCATCAGGAACAAAGGAAAGACCTCTTTACAACAATAGAAGAACCCGTGGATCTTCAGCGCAAACTCTCGGATCTCCCCACCGGCACCGAAGTCGTGTTGGTGGATTGCCTTACTGTCTGGCTGGGAAATCTTTACTACCATAACGAAAACGACGAAATGCGTGTGCGTAAAGTTATCGATGAATTCTGTGCGTTTCTTGATCGGGTTGTGCCCGATTTGTATCTGGTGACGAATGAGGTTGGTTGGGGAATTGTGCCGGAGAATGCGTTGGCACGGTCGTACCGCGATATGGCTGGATATCTCAATCGACGGGTTGCCGCGCGAGCTGATGATGTATACCTTGTTTCTTGCGGGCTTCCGCTACAGTTGAAAGGAAAATGATGGGTGTGTTTGAAGAAATGGGAATAGCCGAAATCTGTGACGGCAAGTTAGATGTACAGGTGTGTAAACGATTGGACGATTTGACCAAACCCCCGGGCAGTCTCGGCCGGCTCGAAGAATTCGTTCGGAAAGTATGCGCGATTCGTGGGACCCCGGATGTGGACCTGAAGCGTCCCTGCGTCTTTACCTTTGCCGGTAATCATGGGATAACCGAAGAACGGATAACTCCGTATCCACCGGAAGTTACCCGTCAGATGGTTTTGAACATGGCATCTGGTGGCGCCGCGGTAAGTGTTATGTGCCGGACCGCGGGGTTTGAGTACGCGGTTGTCGATGTCGGCGTAACGGGAGCATTCGAGGAGCACCCGAAACTGATACGGAGAAAAGTGCGTGACGGCACCCGGAATTTCCGGCACGAGCCGGCCATGACCGAGGAGGAATGTCGAGCGGCGATGACTGCCGGTATGGACGTGATACGAAGCTCCGAGTGCGATTTTGTGGGCATAGGTGATATGGGTATCGGAAACACTGCCTCTTCATCCGCGCTGTATTCGATGCTGTTGAACCTGCAAGCATCAGAGACGGTGGGCATGGGTACGGGATCAAAAGGAGAACTGTTCGAACGGAAGTTAGAAGCAGTGGAAGACGGTGTGCGACGGCATTCGTCGGAATGGGACTCAAGCGGATTTGATGCTCTTCGGCGCGTCGGCGGTTTGGAAATCGCTGGAATGGCGGGCGCGATATTTGGTGGGGCAGAGAAGAGAATCCCGATAGTCGTTGATGGGTTTATTGCTTCGGCGGCTGCTCTGGCCGCAACGCGAATGAAGCCGGCACTTGCCGAGTATCTTTTTTTCTCACACTCTTCCGCCGAGAAATTTCATACCGATTTTCTCGCCCGCGAGGGAATTCGACCGGTTCTCTGTCTCGATCTTCGGCTGGGCGAGGGAACAGGTGCGGTCCTTGCCATGCAGGTCATACAGCAGGCCTTGGCCTGCTATAATGGTATGGCCACGTTTTCTGGGGGTGGGGTATCTCAGGGATCTTGACCCGACTTCGACAATCGACTCACGGTCTCGTCCGGCGGGACTCAAGGTATCTCACCGGATACCCCCCTGTGCTTTTTCGAAGTCGGGTTGAGTGAACTGAGAAGTATCGTTTTACCCGGCGTTCGTCCGGATTTCAAATGAATTGTCCTCCGACCGGCCCAGGATGATGACAGTTCGCTTGGGCGGGACGAAGGATCGAAGGAGATGAAAGGTAAGGTTTTCGAAAACAACTTTTGACATTATGAAATCAATTGTAACCGCCTTCAGGACGTTGACGGTACTGCCTGTTCCGGGCGCCGACACGTCCGATTTCCCAACAGCAATGCCGTATTTTCCGCTGGTCGGACTCCTCTTTTCCGGAATTGTGGCCGCTAGTGCGTGGATAGTGCACCAAAGCCGAATAGATGCGCCGGGAGTAGTTGCTGTTCTGGCAGTAATTGTGGTTCTCAGTCTCACCGGATGGCTACACGTGGACGGGTTGGGGGATGTTGCCGATGCATTCGGTGGGGGTAAAGATCGAGAGGCGGTTTTACGGATTTTGAAAGACTCCCGGATGGGGACGTTCGGTATTGCGGCGATCGTCTCAAATCTTCTGATTCGAATTGCCTGCTGGACCTGGTATTTCGATCGTGAGGTTTTCTGGCCGATACTCGTGAGTTTTGTCATTTCACGGGCATTCCAGGGACTGGTACTTTCATTTATCCCATACGTGCGCCCGGAGGGTACCGCGGCCCCATTCAGCACGGTCGGTCTCGGTTTAAGAATCCGGATGATATTGAGCACGGTCGTTTTCTGCGGAATACCGTTCCTTTTCCTTCCTCCTTTAGCCTACCTGGGCGTACTCTTGTGCTCTGCTGTAGCCGCGGCTGCATTTATCACTCTGTGCCATAGACGTATCGGTGGAATCACCGGAGACTGTGTGGGTGCAACAGGGGAGCTGGTAGAGATAGCGGCGGTTGTGATGGGGGTCATTTTCATCGGTGCTTTCTAACCCAAGTTTCGCAACCAACTCACGGCTTCGAAACCTGGGCTAGGTCGTTGAAGCAGGCCAATACAAGCAAGGTCGGAATGGAACCGGAGTTGATTGTTCATCAGGGCCGGTAAGGCCGGCATGTTTGTAGAAAAGGTCCAACATGACGCCCCTGAGCCCCCATTCGGGGCGACATATTGGTCCTGCGGAAGGACCTTTTAAATATGGATGTTTATGTGATTTGTTCTGCTCCAGACATGTGGCGCTCAGCGGAACCTGTCCGAAAGGGAAATGCTCCGGATATGCCACGATAGACTTCGTTGCGTTCGGCGACGAATCGTCGCGTGGGCCGGGACTGGGGAACAAACGATGCTTCAGGCGAGAGCCATTTTTCATGGACATTGCAGGCGCGGCCCTTTCCATTCAAGTGGATAAGGCTTTGCCCTGGAAGCAGTTGCGAAACAGTTCACTGAAAACTTTCTGCCGGAAGGGTTTTCGTGAGTTCTCAAGGTAGGAAAATGTTGCCTACCGCAAAGTGGTCCGTTTTTCCGACGGCCTTGTCACCCAACGTGAAAATGAGTAGTATTAGTTCATAATGGCAAACAAAAAGAAAAACCCCGCAAACTGTGGACTGGCCGCATTGTGCAATTACGTTGTGACGATGACGTATGCGTATGAAGACGTCTCAGAGTATATCGAGGAGCGCGCCTACGCTATGGTCCAGATCGGGGAGCTGCAGAAGGCTGTAGACCAGATCCGTCATATCGCCCTTGCTTTCGAAGCGATGGAGTACAAAAACGACGAGAATTGCCGTGATCTCGCCGATGTCTACATCCTGCTGGGAGAGCTGTACCAATGCGCGGACAGATACAACGACAGCTTAACCTGGTTCGAAAAAGCTATCCTGGTCGATGATCGGTATCACGTTCCTTATCACCGGATGGCCGGCTCATATCGTGCGCTGAATCAACCAGCCAAGGCCATACGGTGCATCAAACAAGAGATTCGCATTGAACCGGGCAACTACTTTTCATATTTACTGCTTGCGGATTTGTATCGGGAAATTGGAGACTATGACGGGTTTGAATCAACGCTTGAAGATCTGCTCGAGCGTGACCACGACAACGTCCCGGCCCTGCATCGGCTGATAACTTACTATGAGCAGTATAATCCGAAAGCCGATGTCGAATTCCTTAGACGTCGTCTTATTACCACCGAAACACCCCTCGAGAAACAGGAGCTTCTGATCTGGGTTTACCATATGTCCCGGAAAGAACGGTATGGGGAGGCACTGCGGGAACTGGAAACTCATATAAAAGAAGGCGGCGACAATGGCGCACCGTACCTTATGATAGCGCATCTGTTTTTCGAAAACGGCGATCTGGAGCAGGCGCAAGCCGCATTGGCGGAATTCGTGGCTCTTTGTGGTGGTCGCAAAGAGGTCGTAGGCAGCAAGCTGTCGGAGTTCGAAAGCGTTTTCGGAGCCGAACCCGCGGGCCGTATCTGCCATTTCCTCGATGACTCTTTCTCCCTGTCCGCCTGAACACCAGCCCAGGTTTCGCAATCGACTCACGGTCCCGCCGGGCGGGACCGTGAGTCGGCGCGCGATTCGTTGTAGAAAAACGCTCAAGGTATCTCCCCGGCTCCCCGGATACCCCTGCGCTTTTTCTAAGTCAATCTCGCACAACATCTTACGC
>CAYFVL010000332.1:0-5831 GCA_964346405.1 uncultured Fibrobacterota bacterium | reverse complement strand
CCTCATTCGCAATTCCTCATTAAATTAGCGCTCGCAACCGACCTGATGGGAAGGGGAAAAGCTATCATCATAGTCCGGGGAGATACCTTGAGTCCCGCCAGACGGGACCGTGAGTCGATTGTGAAACCTGGGTTAGGTTCGGCTGGGACGGTCGCGGATTGTTACATTATCATAGTCCGTTCGATTCGACCGGTGTCCTCCATAAGGCGCTCGAGTTGGGTCTTCACGAACTCTTCACTGAGAACCCGCCGGTGCCAGCACTCACGCAGAGAGTATACGGTATTGCCGTATTTGGTTTCCTCGACAACATACGCGCGACACTTGGGGTAACGCCGGACGATATCGACTACGGTATCGCATACTCCCAGCAGCAGAGTCTTCTCCGGGGGATATTTGATTGGATTGTAGTCTTCCAATCCGTCAATAACGACGGGATCGACACCTACTCTGCGACATACCCCCAGAATTCGCGCCGTATCCGATAATCCGTTTTCGGCAAGAACCAGTCCACGTTCAGGACGAAGTTTTTCGGGGGTCGGATTCGCGATTGGGAATACCAGTTCCAGTTGTAATCCGGACTCGTATATTCCCATCAACCTGGGAGCGTACGCACTGATATGCCCGTCGTGCGAATTCAATACTCCGTGTACGATCGACATGCCGAGCCCGGTACCGTATGAGCCTCGTTTGGTGGTATAGAATGCCTTGAACAGGTTCTCGAACTGTTCGTGGGTACACCCTGGTCCGTTATCGGCAACAACGCAAAGCAGGATACGTGCCCCGGACCAGATCCGCACCGAAATCTTGTCGGCCCCGGCCTCAACCGCGTTTCGATACAGGTTAAAAAAGACCTGATAAATTCGCTCGGCATCGCCCAGGATGCCGGGAGATGTACCTGGAGTCACGATAATGCTTACCCCGCCCCCCGGAAATTCTCGAATAGCACATTTCTCGGCGACGGCGGCCAAATCGACGATCTCTCCTCCATGCACTTTCCTTACTTTGCTCAATTCGAGGACGTCTCGGCTGAATCCGGTCAGTTTGCCGGCCGTAACGGTAATCCTCTCGAGTATCTGGCCGGTTTTGTTATCCACCCCGTTTTTCTTCAATGCCAGCTTTGCCATATTCGCGATCGCCAAAGCATAGTTCTTGATCTCGTGATTCATATGTCCCGCCGACTCTCCGACCTCGCGCCAGACACTTGCCGATTCGAGTTCTTCGTAGGCCGTTTTCAGCTTGTCAAATGTCTCCTCGCGCTCACGCAACAGGGAAAGAAACTGGTCGGACAAAATGAAAAACATGGACAGGCCGAAAAAAAGAATAGCTATAGTAAGGTAAGAATCAATGGGAAGTGGCGCGAGTCTGAATGCCATAAAATTCATATCCAGAACCCCACCAAGCGACACGAGCGCCAGTGTAGGAATCTGCATACCGAGTATTCTTTTCAGATGAGGGGTTTCCGCCCACCACCAGGCATGCATGAGAAATCCCGTATGAAGTAATATCGAGAGGTAAACATAGGGCATGAATAAAAAAAAGTACAGATCCGTTACGGCCGCGAGCCCTTTTTCATTGTTGATAAACAGATCAAACCACGCCATTACCGACAAGACCGCGGCAATGCTGAAATGTATTGCGAGCAGCGCTTTCGGTTTTTTGCTTCCGCGAAGACCAAGTACATATAGAAAAATCAGAGGAAGCAGAAACGGCGCGACAACATGCTGAAACTTCACCCGCTGATAATCCCACGACTGTGGTGCTATCCATACATCCAAACCACAGAATACTCCGGCACATATTAGAAGAAGGCCGAAATAAAGGTACTTGCGGTCAAAACCGGTTCGCAGTTCCAGCAAAAAAAACAGGAGTCCGGCGCCCAGGATAAACGAGCACATGATCCCCATAACTATATGGAGCATACCTCGTTCCCCTCTCTACGGATAATGCGTCTCAAGAGAGTTGTCGGAACACACCGTTGGTCCTCCCTGAATGAAGGATCGATGTGCGATACCGGCCAACTCGGACAAGCACAAAGTGAAAAGCAAACACTCGCGACCGGCCCGGCCGATGTTTCCATCGCCCGAATGAAGTCACGTCTCTTATATATATATTGGAACCCATACTGGATGAAAATAGAGCAAGGGAACGAGGGGACACTCGTTCCCTTGCTCAGACAGGTGACTGTCATGGAGGATCAGGCCTCAACCACTCATATCCGGTCGGGTTTTCCGGACATGGTATCGATAATACCAAACCGACCGAAAGAACCGAGGGTTAGGCACGACTACCGGGCAAGCCCTTCCAGCAAAACGCTAAGTCGTATTTGCGGGAAGGGCCGCCATTTCGATGGTAACTGCCGGACAATCCATAAGGGATGCCTTTAAGATACCATACTGGTTTCCGAAAAAAACGAACTCGAGTTCGCTTTTTTGGAAATTGCCGTTTTTGCCTCCAATTCGACGGTTTTTTAGTGAAAAAATGTTGTTTTTTTTCTGCGCCCGGACTTATTATGGGATTTGGCGGTACAAAGGTTGCTATATTTGATAAGCCCGATTCCGGCTCTGATCCGAACGTGTTGAGGTTGTTAATGCCGGATTTCTTACCAAACGAGGGAATCTTAACGCTATGAGTACAAATGGCGAATATATCAAACGAGCCGTGGCCGTTATCGGGATTGTTACGGCCACAGTGCTTCTTACCTGGTTTTTCATACGCGCTACCAATGTTCTTCTCATGGTGTTTGCCGCTACCGTTCTTGCGGTTCCTCTCACCCGGCTTGCCGACTGGGGACGCGATAGACTGAAAATGCCCCGTTGGCTTTCACTCTCACTGTCGGTTCTGTTACTGCTTTCCGCTTTGGGGGGACTTGGCGCCATTGTGGTGCCGACTGTCATTGGTCAGGGCGAGGTACTAGTTGAGAACCTGATGCATTCACTTGGAGAACTGAAAGAAATCCTGTCGCGATTTTCCTGGGGAAGAGAACTCCTCTCGGTAATGGAGGAGCCCTCTGAATACTTTCAGGGCTCCGAAGGTGATTACTCAGGTATAGTCTCTCGAATTCTGGGCATATTCTCGAACACTCTGAATGCAGTGATATGGACGCTGCTGGTGATTCTTATCAGCATATATTTCTCTTCGGAACCGAAAATGTACATACACGGCTTCGTACGTCTACTTCCACCCATGTATCGGGACAGGGCACGGGACGTATTCAAACACCTCGGCCATATCCTCCGCTGGTGGCTCTTCGGACAAGGTATTTCCATGCTGATACTGGGAGTTGGCACAACGCTCCTGCTGTGGATTCTAAATATTCCACTCGCATTTCTGCTCGGTCTGGTTACCGCTTTCATGACATTCATTCCAATTCTGGGTCCTATTCTTGCCGGCATTCCCATCCTGTTGATCGCACTCACCGTTAGCCCTGGACGCGCCGTAGTTGTCGGGCTGTTCTATCTTGTTCTTCAGAATCTTGAAGGTTCATTCATCACCCCCACGATTCATCGGAGGATAATCGCCATGCCGCCGGTGCTTATCATATCAGTCCAGATCGTACTTGCATCGATAATAGGTTTTGTCGGCGTTCTGCTCGCGATGCCACTAGTGGCGTGCGGGATGGTGCTGGTACAGATGATCTATATAGAGGATATGCTTGAAAGCGGTCTGGGCAGGCATGTCGGAAAACCTCGTACCTGATACGTTTTCAGTTTGCCGCAATTATTTTTCTGCCTATGAAATACGCATTTGCAGTTACGCTGCACAAAGATGCTCAAAACGTATTGGCCGCAAGCCTCTCTCGAGAGTATGTCGTCGAGAGTACCCGAAGTGTTTCCGAGGCATTGGAGCGATTCCAAAGCAAACGGTTTGACTTTCTGTTTCTGGATATCGAGCTTCTGATCAGCTCAAATCCCGAAGGCGATAGTAAGCTCGACCTCCATAAGCTTCTGCGGCCGTTTCGAAAGATTCTTCCTTCCGCCGGCATTATCGTTCTCTGCCCCCCCGAGCGTACCCGTCTTGCCGTCGAGGCGGTCAGGGCAGGCGCCGACAACTACCTTCCTTACCCAATCGATGCAAAAGAGGCAAGGTACATCGTAGAGACAACGGTCGAAGCGGCCAGAGCACAGTTTGAGCTGGACTATTTCCGTGACCAGTTCTGGAGTTCCGACAGCCTCCGAATAGTGAGTACGAAAAATGAATACATGAAAGAGGTATTCGGCAAGATTAAATCCGTCGCCCCAGCCGATACCACTGTTTTGCTCACCGGCGATACGGGAACGGGAAAAGGAGTCGTGGCGAAGCTGATCCATTCTCACAGTCCCCGAAAGGATCGGCAATTCATAAGCGTCCACTGTGGCGCCATCCCGGAAAACCTGATTGAGAGCGAACTGTTCGGCCATGAAAAGGGGGCCTTCACGGGGGCGATTCGGCGGAAGCTTGGGAAGTTCGAGATCGCCCACGGCGGAACGTTGTTTCTCGACGAGGTGGGCACAATGCCTCCCGCCGCTCAGGTAAAATTGCTACGGGTACTTCAGGAAAGAACAATTCAGCGGGTAGGTGGAGAAGACGATATCAAAATCCATGTCAGGCTAATCGCCGCCACCAACGAAGATCTTGGACAAATGGCGGGAAAAGGTGAATTCCGCCGGGACCTGTACTATCGACTGAATGTATTCCCGATCGAGCTTCCCCCGCTTTCCCAACGTATAGAGGACATCCCGCAACTTGCACGCGAAATACTTCACCGCTTGAATAAAGAGAACACGAAGCAGGTCTCAGACATTGCACCCGAAGTACTTGCGGCGTTTTCCGATTACGCGTGGCCGGGGAATATCCGAGAACTGGAAAACCTGATGGAGCGGGCGTTTATCCTGGAATCGAACGATATTCTCACACCTCAGAGTTTTCCTCACGAAATCCCGGCCGTGAAGAAGCCACGAAAAGCGTTTGACGTCAATGTTTCCGAGTCACTCTCGGAGGTTCGGCGGCGTACCTGCGAAGAGGTAGAAAAAGAATACCTTCGAAAACTCCTGGAGGTTCACAACGGACGGATCGATGCAACCGCAAAAGCCGCGGGCATCAGCCCTCGCCAGTTGCACAAACTTCTCACTCGTTATGGAATCCGAAAAGAGGAATTCCGACGCAGAGGTTCCGAGTCTTCGTGAACAGTCGGCTCAATTGATCAATAACCCGGGATTGACGGCGAGATCATAAGGTTCTGCCATTAACCCAAGTTTCGCAATCAACTCACGGCATTATGCTCGCTCTCGACTGCGAAACTTGGGTTAGACGATGAGCTTTCATAACAAGGCGAAGAAACACCCCGCATACCACCGAAATATGCCCCCAAAGTTCCGTTCGGAATTCCGAATTCCGATCTGAAACGGGGTTCACTCGAGTCAAGTAACTCGTAATCTGCTCCGCCCCTGCCTATTCCGGGACGAGATGCGCAGTCATTTTTTCCCGCTCTGGGACCGTCTTGCCCGAATACAGCCGAAAACGGCCAATTCTCCCACCAATTGCGTATACAGAGGCTGCCCATTCCCCTCCCGGAAGCACTAATACCATCGCGGCCGCCTCGTGGTAAAACCGTCTACCAATGCCGGCACATACGTTGCATTGCCTACGAGCCGGCCCAAGTTTCGCAGCCGAGAGACGCTGTCCCGAGCGGAGCGCTGCACTGCGCTGCACTGCACTGCGCTGCACTGAGCGGTGTCGAAGTGAGCGATGTCGAAATGCCGAGGCGACGCCCCGAGCGAAGCGTTGTGTTGAGCGTAGTCGAAATGCCGAGGGGCGATGTCCCGAGCGGAGCGCCGTATTGAGCGAAGCCGAAA
>CAYFVL010000331.1:0-5878 GCA_964346405.1 uncultured Fibrobacterota bacterium | reverse complement strand
AACCCCCGACCATTCGATTACAAGTCGAACGCTCTATCAACTGAGCTACATCGGCCTAATTGAAGATAGCCGGGATAATATACATTGTTACATACAAACATGTCAAACAAAAACGAAACAAACCCGTTTCTTCAACTTTGTGTCATTATATTACGTCGTCGATCACACCATATTCTTTAGCCTCGTCGGCCGACAAAAAATAGTCTCTGTCAGTGTCTTCTTCAATTCTCTCTATCGGCTGACCCGTATGATCAGACAATATCTTATTCAGGCCGGAGCGAATGCGCATTATCTCTTCAGCCTGTATCTGTATATCCGACGCCGGACCAAAGACATTTCCTGAAATCAGCGGCTGATGAATCAGGACCCGCGCGTGTTTCCAGGCGTATCGCTTACCTTTTGTTCCCGCACACAGAATCACCGCTCCCATACTGGCGGCCTGCCCCATACATACAACCGAAATATCGGAACGAGCATTCAGCATTGCATCGTATATAGCCAAGCCCGAAGAGATTACCCCTCCGGGACTATTCAGATACATTGTAATGTCCTTCTTCTCCCGGCCGTCGAAATACAGTATTTTCTGAACAATCGCTTTAGCGCTGTCGTCGTTTACCTCTCCCCAAAGAAAGATCTCCCGACGGGACAACATGCGCTCATCGATCTCACGCCCGACAAAAGCGCGTTTCATCTCTTCGGCAAAATCGTTTTCTTTCTCTTTTCCCATGTATTCACTCTCCTTTATAGCTTCCAAAGCTTTCAGGTGACGAACCCCGATCAGTCGGGAATTATGCATTCTGTTGTTCCGTCGGGGTGGTCTTTTATCTCTATTCCTTCGGATTTCAATTCGTCCCGTATTCGGTCCGCGACGCCAAAATTTTTACTTTTCCGAGCAGAACGCCTCTCCACCACCTTCTCGGCTACACCGCGGGCTCGAGATTCCGTCAGCAGGCCCGCGGACACAACCGTCACAACCGCATCTCCGATCGTTACCGTCCGAGCGCTTCGGGATTCTTCCTCCAAGGGCCCAAGCAAATTCAACGCCAATATACTATCCGCCTCTTTGACTGCCGCCCATTTGACGGATCCGTTGTACTCGGTACTTCGCAACAACTCCCAGATCGCGGCCAGCGCCTGTGGCATATTCAGGTCGTCGCATACTGCGCGGTAAAACCCCTCCAGTGCGCGCCCGACATCCTCCCCAGGGATGTTGGTCTCTTCGTTCTCCCGGGTACGGGTGGACGAGGCAACCGCCTTTTTGAGGTTTTTCAACCCCTGCGCCGCACTTGTCAGCACATCCCAGGAAAACTTCAACGGGCTTCGGTAATGCGCTGAATACGTGAAATATCGATACGCCAAAGGCGAAATGCCTCGATCGATCACCGTCTGGAGGGTTATGAAATTATTTCCGCTCTTGGCCATCTTCCCTTCATCCATCTCCAGAAAGGCGCCATGAAGCCAGAAATTCACCCATTTTTTCCCGGTAGCCGCCTCCGACTGGGCAATCTCATTGCTGTGATGAACCGAAATGTGATCGATTCCGCCGCAGTGGATATCAAATTGCTCCCCCAGATACTTCATGGACATAGCGCTGCATTCAAGGTGCCATCCAGGATACCCCCGTCCCCACGGGCTGTCCCACTGCATTTCCTGCTCACCGAACTTTGACTTGGTAAACCACAACACGAAATCAAACGGATTCCGTTTCTGTCTGTCCACATCTACACGTGCACCGGCATACTGCTCTTCGAGATTCAGATTCGCAAATTTTCCATATAAAGGAAACCGGGCTACATCGAAATACACGTTGCCGCCGGCCGGATAGGTGTAACCTTTGGCCTCGAGACGCTTTATGAGATCGATCATAGTATCGATGTGGTCGGTTGCCCTGCACCAGAGATCCGGCTCTTCGATATTAAGCCGACGAATGTCACCAATAAATGCCCGGGTGTAGAACTCGGCGATTTCCCAAACAGTTTTCTTCTCCCGTTTGGCGCCTTTTACCATTTTGTCCTCACCAGCATCCGCATCCGATACCAAATGACCGACATCCGTAATATTCTCAACATGCCGAACCGGCCAACCGCACGCCCGAAGAGACCGCTTGAGGATATCTTCGAACAGGTAGGTACGAAGATTCCCTATGTGGGCATAGTTATACACCGTCGGACCGCAGCAATAGAGTCCCACCGTCTCCTTCAAGGAGTGGAACTCTTCCTTTCGCCGTGTTGCCGTATTGTATAAGTGAAGCTTTCGTTTCATTTCTTTTCGCGCTTTTCTGATCGAAAAAATCGGGACACGGGGTTTGTGCGATCTACAGGACTAACCCGGGTGAGGAAATGACCGGTACATTCTCTTCGGCAATGGAAAACCTCACCAGCCCGGGTTTCGCAATCAACTCACGGCATTCCGCGTAAGCTGTTGCACTACCTCGGCATTTCGACACCTCGGCATTTCGACATCGCTCATTTCGACACCGCTCAGTGCAGCGCAATACGGCGCTCCGCTCGGTACGGCGTCTCTCGACTGCGAAACTTGGGCTAGAACTCCATCCGTACCATCCCCGCCCCTTCGACCGTTCGACCGATCACCACCGGCTCGAATTCCTTCGCGTTTTTTGAATCAAGCACCTGCTGCGCATCGGAGTGCCCGACCACCAGCACCAGTCCGATCCCCATATTGAACGTACGATACATCTCATCGTTTTCGATCCCGCCCTGCTTCCGAAGAAATGTAAATATCGGATCCGGCGTCCAACGGCCGGTTTCGATCACCGCATCGATTTCGGCGGGGAGAACTCTATCGATATTCTCCTGAAATCCCCCCCCCGTAATATGGGCGCATCCCTTTACCATACCGGAATGAATCAACGGCAACACCGGCTTGTACGAACGATGAGGACGTAGCAGCTCTTCACCGAAACTCTTTCCCGTGTCTTCAAATAGATCTGGATACGACTTCCCCGCGGCTTCTGTTACGATCTTACGTGCCAGACTGTACCCGTTTGTATGAAGGCCATTGGACCGAAGCCCGATCAGGACATCTCCTTTGATAATACGAGAACCGTCGGGAATCCGATTTTTCTCGACTACACCGACAATCGTTCCGGCAATATCGTACTCGCCTTCAGCATAGAACCCCGGCATTTCAGCCGTTTCACCCCCGATAAGCACACATCCCGCTTCGCGACATGCCCGGCTCAACCCCTCCACCACTTGCGCAAGGACATCAGCGGATAGCTTCCCGGTCCCAAGATAATCAAGGAAATAGAGCGGTTCGGCTCCGAGCACCAGGATATCGTCTATGCAATGATTAACGATATCCTCGCCGACTGTCGAATGTATTCCCATCTCAAAAGCGATCTTCAGCTTCGTCCCGACACCGTCGACCGAAGATACCAAAACAGGATGTTCAAATTCCTTCAGACGAGATACGTCGTACAAACCACCAAATTGTCCGAACCCTCCCAGCACGCTTTTATTATAGGTAGATCGCACCAGCCCACCGATTCGGTCACGGGCATTGTGCCACTCACCAAGATTCACGCCGGCATCGGCATAGGTCATGCTTTTTTTTCGGGAAGAAGTCATACTATTCCTTATTAATAGGAAAGTCGTGAGCGAAATACGTAGCCCTGTAGTTCCGCACCGGAAAAAAACGGGTTCTTCCATCCCCGAAACTCAGTTGGCCGTCATCTTAGTAGGGAGAATCCTTCCCAAAAGCCGCCCATTTCAGGTCCCTCCCCACCGGCTTTCCAAACGCTGCCGATTTGGGAAGAGCAAAAATACCATTTAGGTCAGAGGAAGGACAACTTCGGGGTGAAGGGTGAAGGGTGAAGGGTGAAGGGTGAAGGGTGATGGGTGATGGGTGATGGGTGAAGGGTGAAGGGTGATGGGTGATGGGTGTCGGGTGAGCTGGTTGATGGCGTTTTGTTTATCGGCATGGAACGGGTCATGTGACTTCCGCAATCCAGAACCATTGCCTCGACCCAACTTCGAAAATCGACTCACGGAATTCTGCCGCACACCAGTGCTGAGTTTTGTTCGAGTATATGCGCTGCAATTGGTCGCCTTTACGGGCCTGTGCCAATCAAACCAACTTCAGATATCGGGAAGGGATGCAGATCCGGGTTCGGTCGCCAACGATCCTTTTCCTGAGGTTTATCAGGTACAGGCGCTCTTCGGCACGAGTTACCGCGACGTAAAACAAACGCCGTTCCTCGTCCAGATTTGGTGACAAGTCGTTGTTCGAGGAAAGAAAAGGGATTATCCCGGAGAGAGCTGTGGTAAGTGCTCGCAACCCGGTCTTTTTGCGGAACTTATAATGAGGAAATATTCCTTCTTCCATATCCCACAGAAACACCACTGGAAACTCCAGTCCTTTGCTCCCGTGGACAGTCATCATACAAGGCAATGAACTATTGTGGAGGGTCGATCCAAGAATACTACCGATTCGATCCATTGATGCGTTCAGACGAAACAGCAGACACGTTTTTTCGATCGGTATGGTTTTGGCCAGTTTCTCCATTTCCCGACACATCCACAACACCGCCCGCTGCTCGTCGTCGAAGGATCGCTTGACCGGCTTTGTCCCGGCTTCTCGACGAGCAGCCGGATATTTCCCGGATACAAGCACTTTCCGAAACTTGGCCGGTTTGTGTTTGAAAATCTCGTTGGCGGTTCTAAGGATTGCGGGGCGATTCCGGTAATTTGTCTGTAGTTTCAGTATGCGTGCATTGGGGAATTCCTCCTCGAACCGCATAATCCCCCCCGGATCGGCCCCACGAAATCCGTAGATCGCCTGATCGTCGTCGCCGACACAGAACACCCTCGCACCCCCGCCTGCGAGGATTTTCAGAAGCTTTATCTGAAGAGGATTGGTGTCCTGGAACTCATCGACCAGCAGATGTCTGTACTTATGAGAATACCACTCGGCAACATCGGGACAGGTTTCGAACAGCCGCACCGTTCCGTGTATTAGATCCGAAAATTCCCAAAATCGCAAACGTCTTTTCTCACCAGCGAAACGAGCAGCTATTTTCTCAACAACCATGCGCTGTTCTCTATCGATTTCGACGGCACGGTGGTTATCGACGGCCCGTTGCGCAAGAAGTCTGTCGAGCCCAAAGAGATCCACCCCGAGGATCAGACGATCGTCACGGTCTGAAACGGCCGCAAGGAGCCTCAGACGCTCATCGCTTGTCAGATGTTTTCCCCGCACATCCACGCCGACTCTTTCGGCGTTGTAACGACCGAAGAGGTTCTCTCGAAGAACGGCCAGACAGAAACCATGAAAGGTTGTAATGAACGGATGTTCCTCTCCATCGTGTGGCCCTGAGAGAGCACTCATTCGCTCGCGCATTTCCACCGCTGCTTTTCTGGTGAACGTCAGGGCGAGTATGCGATCCGGTGAACACGAGTGGCCGATACAAAAAGCCAGCCGACGAGTGAGTACGGCAGTTTTGCCGCACCCTGCTCCCGCAACGACAAGGCAATGAGCGGAAAGGCTCTCCGAAACCGCGGTTATCTGGGATTCATTGAGGCCGGAGAGGATATCACGCGCAGGCGGTTGCTGAAGAATCGGCTTCATGGAACGAAAACCGGGTCAGGGTGCAGCACTGAAAGATCAAAGGGCATTTCGCAATGAAACTGTCGTCCGTTTGTCATCATAAATAAGAGTGCGCCCGCAGGCCGACTCGGGCCGGTTTGGGACGAGTATTCGAAAACCCACGATTAACCCAAGTTTCGCAATCAATTCACGGTCCCGCCCGGGGCATGGCCCTCGGCATTTCGGCTCCGCTCACTTCGACACCGCAGTGCAGTGCAGTGCAGCGCAATACATCGCTCCGCTCACTTCGACACCGCTCACTTCGACACCG
>CAYFVL010000330.1:0-5983 GCA_964346405.1 uncultured Fibrobacterota bacterium | reverse complement strand
CTGCGCTTTTTCTAAGTCAATCTCGCACAACATCTTACGCATAATACTCGCTCTCTCGACTGCGAAACTTGGGCTAGAGTTACGAGGTACAACAATATGGGTTTGATCCAAGAGGAATATGCCGTGTTTATCAAAGCCGCGCTTATGGCGAATAAAACCAAGAAATGCAAGTAAAAAAACACTTTTTTGCATTTTCTTAAAATTGCTTGTTACTGGAAAATCTCGAATTGGGCAACCAGACCGATGGCTATTGAGCTAACGGCGGGCCACCGCTATACCCAATTCTTACTGTCTGAATTGCAGAAGGGAAAGGTTCAGTATCGTGGGTGAATAGGTAAATGCACAAATCCGACCTGCGTTGAAGGTGACCGGTGTATCCGCCTCTTCTGAAAACGCCAAACTTTAATTGGTGATTTCAAGACTACAACACCGTCTGCTCGCACTATATTAAATGCTGGACAAGTTTTTTTCTTCGGCACCGGGTTACTTGTGGAGAGTTGAATGATTTTGATATGAACAAAGTTCTCCGATACCAAATTAAGAAAAAAATCGGCAGCGGCGGCATGGCTACGGTATACCTGGCCGAAGACGAAATTCTTCGTCGCGAGGTTGCCGTGAAAATGGTGCACCCGCACCTGCTGGATCGGCCGGAAACTATTCGTCGTTTCGCCAACGAAGCCAAAGCTGTGGCAAAGCTTTCCCATGAAAACGTTGTTCGGCTCTTCGACTATGGCGAGGAAGATGATAAACGGTTTCTGGTTATGGAGTACGTGGACGGGGTCGTTCTCGACTCCATTCTGGAGCAAAGACCGCCTCTTCCCGCGCTTGTGGTTATGGAACTCATGAAGCAAATCCTTTCGGGTCTTCAGGCCGCTCATCGGGAAGGTATTTACCATAGAGATATCAAGCCCGGAAATATCATGGTCGACAAAAACGGCTGCGTGAAAATAATGGATTTTGGTATCGCCTTTCTCGCCCACCAGGAATCAATTACTCTAACCGGCACTTTCGTCGGCTCACCCAACTACATCTCCCCAGAACAAGCCGCGGGCGAGGTTTTGTCCGGGAAAACCGATGTGTTCTCGGTTGGTGCACTGGCGTTTCAATGCATCACGGGGGTGCCCCCATTCCAAGCGGAAAACGCACATGCAACTATCCACAGAATCCTCCATGAAGAAGCTCAAAAAGCCGATCAGCTCAACCCCCGTACTCTCTTCGGGCTAGCCGATATAGTCGATAAATGCCTGATCAAAGCCATATCCCGTCGACCGAATCCCGAAGATTGCCGCGCCCTAATTGATGATTTTCTTACCCGTGAGGGCCTTGAGACAGGTGCCGGTCGTCTGATCGAGTATATAGCAAAACCGAAGGAATACACCGTATTGGAAGAGCGGGAGTTGTATACCCGTTATATGGCAAGTGCTCGTAAATGTTCGCAGGATGGGCAAGTGGTTACATCGCTTCGATGCGTGAATCAGGCAAAGGCCTTCGGACCCTTGTCCTCCGGCGATGCGGCTTTCGTCGATAGGCTTGGACAACGAAAACGCCGGAGAGAAACCGCAATTATTTTGCTTAGGATTGCGGCGATAATACTCCTTGGCTTCGCGGCACAGTACTTCCTGAAAACGGCTGCCCTGGATTTTTCAGAGGGATTCTCGTCTCGGAAGTCGGCAGCAGAATCAACTCAGGATGCGCAAATCGCTGAAACCGCTGCCGGAACCGTCGAGGCTGTTTACGATTCGTTAACGGAACCTGAAACGGAGAAGTCGGTGGTCGGTAAGGCCAAGATCAAGCCTGTCGTCGAGATAGAACGAAATACGCGGAAAACTACTGATGCTTCTCGGGTTCCAGGCACCCAAGTTGCCCTGGTAGATGTTCGAAATAATGGCAAAACGGAGCTATCCAACAGCGAGTACTTTGGAAATCTTGGGCATCTTAAGCTACAAAGCAGACCTCCGTGGGCGGTTGTAAGAATAGACGGTATTGAGCTTGGAGAGACGCCGATTACACTGTCACTTAAACCCGGCGAATACATGATGTCCCTGACTAAAAAGGGTTACCGATCCGTCGAGAGTGTCCTTCGCATAGAAAATTCGGATACTCTTCTGAAGCGCGTTGAGCTTCTCAGCAGTGACTCTTTAATGGATTCCACCCTCGGAATGAAATAGAATTCGATCACGTGCACAGTATTTGATCGTAAAAAGAATTCTACCCTCAAATGCGTTTTTCACCATTACATCATTCTTGAATGCCTTTGTCGCCCGGTTTTTGTATATTCATATTACAATGACTTACATGGTTCTGAAGAGTTGTGCCTTCGGGCTTTTTATACTCCTTGTATTTTCGAAGAGTCTCCTGGCGGAATCGGATGGGAATTCCTCAAGCCGTGCGCGAACATGGTTCGAATGGGGAGAATACACTCGAATACTCGATAGCGTTCCATCTTTTCTCGAGGATGTACCCGATTCGCTCAAGAAGGCTGAATTGAAGAAATACCTGGCTGTGGCTCGATTTGCCGCCGGTAATATAGGACCCGCGCGCGAAACATTTATCCAGGCTCTGGAACTGAACCGGGGTATTGAATTGGATGAAGACTTCGTCTCGGACGAAATGTTTGACCTTTTCGTTTCCACTCGCGACGAATATCTTGGGAGTTTGAGAGAACAGGCGATTCAGGATTCCATTCTCCATGAAAGACAGCGAGAGCTTCTTCGGCGGGATATTGTCCTCGACAGCATTGCCCGGACCGAAAGAAGAGCACGCCGGCGGCGTTCGATTACGGCAACTATTGCCGGAGGGGCTTTGGCCGCCCTGTTTCTGGCCGGGGCCGTCTACGAGTACAGTCTGGCAGAGGAGGCATACACCGACTATTCCGCGGCGCGGATTATTGGAGATAAGGTCGGATACGATGCGTCAAAAGAAAAGACGGAATATCATGACAATCTTTACCTTGGATCCGCGGCGCTTTCAGTTCTCAGTGCCACCGTTACAACCGTTTTCGCAATTGCCGCATTTCGGGCCGGTATTGAGGAGGATTCTTCGGAATCCCGATTACCAAAAATGAGAAGCATGGGCGGGATTGACGGAGCCGAAATAAATGAAACAGAGTCGGCCGAAGCAACGTCCGATTCCGGGGAGGGTAAGTGACGAGTCCACAAAAGGTGTATCTCTTTTCGGTGATACTACTCCTGAACGGCATCGGATGCTTGCACGACACAGGTCTTCCTCTTCAGAACGATGCCCCCGAGATCACGTTTTCGACAGGTGATCCCCGCTTTTCTCAGGGAATGTTTTCCGATACTCTGGTCTACCCGGATTCCATCGTATGCACTCTGTTGGTGTACGATAGAAACGATTTCACCTTGTCCGTTCACGAGCAGAATGCTCAGTGGCCCGGATATTTGCATCAGCCGATCTCTGATTATGCGGAAAAGCATCTCATACCAGTATGCACGGCTTCGCTAATGGGCGCGTTCTACGCGGGTACATGGTCCATCAAAGACAGATACGGTGTTGGGGACAGCATAAGATTCAGCGTGTTGCACACGGCTCGCGACCGATTCCGAGGGCTGGGACCCGATCCTGCTTACTGGGTTCCGTACAATGATTCTCATCTGGGTAGCTCGATTGTTGTCGACAGACCTCCCGACGATCCCTTGTATTTCTTATTCAAGGAGGACATGAATACACATGTCACAGGGATGCATAGTCCATATGTGCTGTCCGGCGATTTCGAAATCCGCTTGAGCTATCGCCTTGTGAGGGAGGAGAATGATATTACGGAATTCTGGTTTGTCATTTCGACGGGAACCGATACGAGCTGGTTCATGCGAAAGGATGATTATGCCGGAATTCGACTGAGCGTCGGAGGAGCCGAATTGGGACTTTTGAGTGAAGGTAACACTATCCAGGATGGAAATCGTGCCAGGTTGGCAGGTACCCTTTCGATCGAAAGAACGGCTGGTCACCTCGCCTTTTATCAAACACCTGAATTTGCGCTCGAGTCTTATCGATTAGGAGATTCTACAACTGTTTTCCTTTTCCCTCATGACAGTTTGAGGGTCCATGTTCGGTTAACCACCGATGAAACAGGCGTCCGGCGCGGTCCCTGTGTGCTTCGTGAGTTCTGCATATCCAAAGGTTTGATCGAGCGGATGGAAGGATAAAATGCATGATTGATGGGTCTTACAAGATTCGGTGGTATCGGGACAAAGAACACTACGATTTTGCTCTCGTAAAAAGGGGTATGCTGATAGGCGCAGCTCCGGAGAACGATATCAGAATTCCGGGGACGGATGTAGCCGATGTTGCCGCGAAGATCGAGTATGCCGATTCGCGGTATGTAGTCTCAGGACTCAAACCCGAAACAGTTGTGGTTAACGGTCGCAAAAAGAGAAAGCATGCACTTGAGCCGGGGGACCGGTTTGAGTTGTCGGGGAAGGTTTTTGTATTCGATCAATACGATGAGGCTAATGATTCTTCGTCAAAAGTCCGGATAGCGGCATCCGTTGAGGATTTGACACATTTTGCGGAATTGGTGGCCCGGGAACGCGAACTCGACAGTCTTCTGAAAAAAATCATCGATGCTCTCCTGAAAACAATAGGAGGAACGGATGCGTTCATATTTAAACTGGATTCGTCCGGAAATCCACAGGTTTTCGTCTCCTCGAATTCCTCGGGTGACCCCTCCCGTTTCAGCGATACAATTGTACAAGAAACAATTCGGCGTGGTACCGGCATTTTCATCCCTAATGCTTTGGCGGACCCCTCGTTCAGCGCCGCGCGCAGCATTGCCGACTTACGTCTGGTATCCGTTCTCTGCTGTCCGATAACCGTTGCAGGCAAAATGAGCGGAGTGGTGTACGTTGGTTCGAAAAGCGCTGCAGACTCTTTCGGTGAAGAAGACTTGAACCTTCTGAAAGCATATTCCATGGTTGCCGGACTGCTGATCGATCATGTCGATTATATTGGGCGTCAGAATGAGACAATACGTCGTCTGGCGCAGAATTCAAATCATGGCGGCATCATCGCTGAAAGCGAACAGATGATACATCTTTTGCAGAACTTGGAATGTTATGCCGCTTCCGCTATTTCGATACTAATAGAAGGGGAGACGGGTACCGGAAAAGATCTGATAGCGCAATTCATCCACAAAAAGAGCCCGAGGTCCTTGAAACCACTTGTGGTGGTGAATTGCAGTTCATTACATGGTGAACTACTGGATTCCGAACTGTTCGGGCACAAAAAGGGGAGTTTCACCGGTGCCCTATCGGATCATAGTGGATTGTTTGCGGCGGCGGAAGGTGGGACATTGTTTCTCGATGAAATTGGGGAAATGGAAATAGGATTGCAGGCCAAACTGCTGAGGACAATCGAAACCGGAAAAATCCGACCGGTAGGTTCTACAAGTGAAATCGATGTCGATGTCCGGCTGGTCTGTGCAACGAATCGGGACCTTTCTCGATCTTTAGAGGAGGGGAGTTTTCGGAAAGACCTCTATTACCGGATTAATCAGTTTCGGGTTGGGCTTCCGCCGTTACGTGATCGTGGTGAGGATGTGACTTTGCTCGCCTACTATTTCCTTGAGAAATACCGGGTGGAATACCCCTCAAAAGATGTCGTCGATTTTTATCCGGAATCACTGGGACTCATGGCTTCACACGACTGGCCCGGAAATGTGCGTGAATTGTCCAATGCTGTTCATAAAGGGGTTCTGGCAGCGAGCGGTCCCCTGGTGAAAATCGAGATCCCCTCGATCGAGGGGGAGGCGCCGACGTTCGAGCAGGCAACAAGGGAGTTCCAGAAACGGCTTTTTCAGAACGCGATCAAGGCCACCGGAGGGAATAAAGAACAGGCCGCTCGACGCCTCGGGCTCAGCAGGAGCACATTTTTCAGGCATTTATCTTCGCATGGCATTTGATTATCTAGGCTAGTTGTAAAGCAAAAGTCCCGGATGTGGGACTCAGAATGCCGAGGGTGAGAC
>CAYFVL010000329.1:4503-6051 GCA_964346405.1 uncultured Fibrobacterota bacterium | reverse complement strand
TCAATCTCGCACAACATCTTACGCATAATGCTCGCTCTCGACTGCGAAACCTGGGTTAGCATTCTTCTAATCAACTGTTGTACATGGGAATCTATTGTTTCACCGGTGGTCGAGTGAGTGAGATGGACGGCGCCTTTCGACTGGAAAGTTCCAGTTCCGAAATCCACAATCCGCCCTCGGCGGCCCGGTGAAGCGTCGGGAGGACGAAATTGTACGGACCGTTGTTGATCTCCACGGTTCGTTCCCAGGGACCGTCTTCGGTAATCGACGAAGCCCAGGCTACATCCCGCACATCGTCGTGGGTGCAGCCCGTGACGGTTAGGCCGACCAGTGCGGGGCCGGTCAATCCGGCGGCGGTACCACGAAAAACAGCGGTGATTTTGCGCCCGGCAGGATATATCGGCATGGGATCCCATCGACGGAACAGTGCCGGACCCTCTACGTTCGGCGACAGGCACAGGCATTTTTTACCGACGGGAGCAGATTCGAATCGCAGTGCACGAGCGGATCTTGTCCACGAGGGTATGCAGGCCATCGGGCCAACCGTATTCGCTTCGATATCGACGGTTTCGGTCAAGCGGGAGACTCCTTCGGGTTCTATTCTTACTCCCATGCGTTTTCTTCCAGGTACGCCGACATGAGAAACCTCCCGTGCCGTCGCCAGGATTTTTTCGGCCTCGGTTTCCGACAGGTTTTCATGACGAACGGCATAAGAAGAGACGAAATACCCCTCCGAATCGCGGTTCTCGAGTCCCGGTTTTTCAACATTTAGATGTTGGTCGAACCACATGTCGCAGGTGGTTATCAGGCCCGGGCGGGGGGTACACTCCGTTATGTACCATACCGGATTGTAACGTTCGCCTCCCGCAAACCCGATCATTGCGCCGGCCCGTGGTTCGGCCGGGTGTTTCCCTCTGGTTTGTGGCACGGCAAGATAGGTGAACGGATGTGAGTTGCGGTGGCAGTACAGTTCCCCATTCCGACCACGCCAGATTGTGTGCGTGCATCGACGTCCACGTCTAAACCCCGGATGCTCGTTTTCCAGTCCGGCAAGGTATACGTTGAACGCTTCGATGCTTTCCTCTTTTGCTCGTCGAAAAACACCTGTGTAAGAAGGGACAAGAGAGTTTGATTTACTATCTATCGTGATTTCGGCCCGGTAGGTTGCGTATGATGGAAACGGTCTGTTTGTTGTCCGCCGGAATACCAGGCGATCTTCCCCGGCGTTCCATTCTTCTTCATAGGCGTCGGGATCGTTATCGTCTTCGCCGGTACCGTAGAAGCCTGTTCGTGCGCCGAAGAAGGTGGGCATATGGTAAAAAACCGGAAGTGGCGTTAGTTCCGTATCGCCTTCGTCAATGTTGTACCGGAACTGATCAATCTGTCGAAGCTCGCGGGAGTACAGGGCAAATGGTTTTTTGTCGTGCAGAAGCCATACGAAGTCACCGATGTCTTCAATGGAAAATGTCATGGCTTTACCTGTGTTCAATATTATCCAGATTCAGTTTCGTCCAAAACAGAAATCGTACTCACTTCGCCATCCCGCGG
>CAYFVL010000329.1:0-4403 GCA_964346405.1 uncultured Fibrobacterota bacterium | reverse complement strand
TTATGCTTTGCTCATCTCAAGCATCCGTTCAAGCGAAGCTATCGCCTTTTTCGCCGTTTCAGGGTCCACAGTCACCCGCTCACCCCCGGTTCCCTCGAGAGCCCACAGCGTCGATTCCACCGATCCTCTTTTCATATTAGGACACAAAGCGCGCTCGGTCAAGGGGTAAAACTTCTTGCCCGGCGCCTTCTTCTTGAGAGTATGGATAATCCCGATTTCGGTTGCAATGATATACTCGGAGTCATCATTCTCCACTACATAGGTACACATCCCGCCGGTGGAAAGCAGTGCGTCGGCAAGATCCCGTGATGCTCTCGGTGCTTCGGGGTGCATCAGGATTTTCGCGTTCGGATGCTTTTCTTTTGCTTCGCGCACCATATCGGGCTCTATTTTCACGTGTGTCGGGCAGAACCCATCCCACAAAACGATATCTCTTCCGGTCTGTTCCTTGACATACGAGCCCAGATGCTTGTCCGGGATGAAAAGGATACCTTTGTCTTGGGGAATCTGCCGCACGATCTTGAGCGCATTCGAACTGGTGCAGCAGATATCGCTCATGGCTTTTATCTCGGCGGTGGAATTTACATAGCAGACCACGATATGATCGGGGTACTCTTCTTTGAGTCTTGCCAATTCCTCAGAAGTGATCATATCGGCCATCGGGCACCCGGCTTTGGGTTCCGGAAGTATCACCGTCTTGGAAGGATTCAGAATAGCGGCCGTTTCGGCCATGAACCGAACCCCGCAAAACACGATCACGTCGGCATCAACCCGAGTCGCTTCGACACTGAGTCCGTAGGAATCCCCGACATAATCGGCAATATCCTGCACCTCGCCGGGCTGGTAGGTGTGGGCAAGTATAACGGCGTTTTTCTCTTTCTTGAGCGCTGCTATCCGCTCGATCGTTTCGGACATCTTTTATTACTCTCTTTCGTTGGTCCTGGGCTTATGGGGGAGAGGGAAGAGTAACCACGGAGCACACAGAGATCACAGAGAAAAAAAATGGTTAACTCCGCACAGAGTGCGGAGTTAACACAAACAATACTATCTCTCTGTGGTCTCCGTGATCTCTGTGGTTTCTTCTCTTCCCCGTCACTTCACAAAAGGCGATATCTTCCGCAACCGCTCGACAATCCCGGGCATCACCTCGATAACCGCGTCGATATCTTCATTCGTATTGTACACGCTGAGACTGAATCGAGTGGAACTGTGCGCCAGAGTGTACGGCTTTCCCATCGCCCTCATTACGTGAGACGGCTCCAGTGAACCCGAGGTGCACGCGGAACCAGAGGACGCCGCAATACCGCGCTCATCGAGCAGAAGCAGTATCGCCTCGCCTTCGATATACTCAAAGCTCACGTTGCTGGTATTGGGGAGTCGGTAATCGGGGGCTCCGTTGAGGTATGCGCCGGTGCAGGACTCAAGCAGTCCTTTTTCCAGCCGATCCCGCATGGCACGAACCCTGGTGTTTTCGTCTTCCATTCGTGCGCCGGCAAGCTCACACGCCTTCCCCAGGGCTACTATGAACGCCACGTTTTCGGTGCCGCCTCGCATACCGTTCTCCTGGTGTCCGCCGTAGAGCAGAGATTCGAGCGGGGTTCCTTTGCGCAGGTAGAACGCGCCGACTCCTTTTGGGGCATGAAGCTTATGCCCCGAAAGGGCAAGCATGTCCAGCGGGGTCTTTTGTACGTCGATCGGTACTTTCCCGACCGCTTGAACGGCATCGGAGTGGAAAAACGCACCGCGCTCTTTCACTATTTCCGCAGCCTCCTGAATCGGGAACAACACGCCGGTCTCGTTATTCGCCCACATAAGGCTGACCAGGGTGTTGTGATCCATCGGCGCTTCCCTGAGTTCGTCGAGGTTGAGAAGCCCTTGTTCGTCGACGGACAATTCTGTCAGGTAGGTGCCTCGCTTCTTCATTTCCGCGCAACAGTGACCGACCGCTGGATGCTCAACTTTGGAGGTAATAAGCCGGGACGCTGAACCGTGTCGCCCTATGAAACCCTGGATGGCCAGGTTGTCGCTCTCGGTTCCGCAACCGGTGAAATATATCTCCGAGGGATCGGTGGCGTTGATCGAGGTCGCGACCTGCTCACGAGCCGTCTCGATGTCTCTCTTGATTTTCCCCCCGAATCGATGCATGCTCGAGGGATTTCCGTATTTATCTTCGAAATAGGGAAGCATTACTTCCCGGACTTCGGGCGCCACCCGTGTGGTCGCGTTGTTGTCCAGGTAGATCGTTTTGTTCTCAGTCATTGCAGCATACTTTCATCCGAAAAAATGTCGTCGACCAGCAGATCTTACAATCGTGGTTTCCGGTCGATCAATGAGAGAACCATGAAAAGGTTACTCAGGGCAAGGCCCACCAATAAGAGTGATTTTGAAAGATGGGCGAGCCCGTATCCCCATCTGATCGGAAACAACTTGCTTCGTGTGTGCATCTTACCGGCGGTACCGGCCATTTTTTCCATACCTATGAGGACAACCCAGGCTCCGGCCAACACGTACAGGAACATTTTTGTAATTTTCATATGGAATTTGCCTCCGCTCAACTTTGAAAGTTAAAAAAGACGGTACATCTGGTGGAAAAATACATGTCGAATGGGATCGCATTCAAAAATGCCCTGCCGGGAACCGTTGCGCCCCTGGTTTCGAGACCAAAATCTCAGGTGCAAAAGAGATCGATTCCAGCAACCGATTCGAAACACTCCCTCGGAAGCCCATCGCTATCGAGCACCATATCACGACAGTTTTCCGGCATTACGCGACGGAGGGGGTTTCAGTGCAATATCCACGCCAGGGGTTTGATGAGCCGGTCGGGGAGGAGAATCCGGGGCCAATGCCTGCTTTTGATGCTCCCCGTATCGATTCTCGCCAAAACTGTTGCGGACAGTGCCGTCATTGTTCTGCCTCAAACCTATACAATTATGTCCAATGATTCCGTTGAGGTGGTGGTGGAGCCATCGTGCAGTGTCGATGCCGTACTGCCGACGGTGCAGTGGTGGCCGAATCGTGTCGATACCCTCGCGATTCTTCGGAATTCACCTTTTCGCTCTGTCTGGAACACGCGTGGTATCCCGGACCAGGACCAGTTCCATCTTCAGTTCGGCTATATCCTGCACCTTCCCTCCGGTGATACAGTCGTTTCACCACCCTCACCGCATCGATGGGTTCTTCTTCGCACCCCGAAATTTTCGGACAAACGTTACGCCTGCCGACATGTCCCGCCCGGACGGGAAATGGAGATCGACGGAAATCTCTCGGAGTGGGATCGTTATCAGACGCTCGATCTGGGGCCGGGAAAAGAGGTGAAATGTACCTGGAAGTCCGCGGCGTTCTACGTCGGTGCACGAATTATCGACAATTCTCCAAGTCCGCGGGACCGCGTTGAACTCATGTTCGATCTGAAAGAGAGTGATGGTGTGTTCCTCGATATCGATCATCGGGTCTATTCTTTTTCGCCCCGGTCCCGAAGTTTCGTCTGGGCGATCGAGCGGACTGATTCCGGGGGCCGGGCGGTGGACAGTATCATCATTCGTACCGATGATGAAATGGAGTGGCGCGCGCGATCATATTCCGGCGGTTATGCACTCGAGGTCCGGATCCCCTTTGCAATAATGTCGGAGCTGGAATTTCCTCCCGGGAAACTCGGGTTCGATGTGGCCGTGACGGACTGGGATGGTCGTCGAGAATCGACCGTCACCTGGTCCGGAGTAGAACCGAGTGCCCGTCACATGCCGGCGGCCTGGGGAAGTGTTACGCTTCATCAGCCAATGTTTCCGCTCAAACTGACACTGGTATTTTTACTCGGCATTCTGGCCGTGACCGGAGTTGCCGTCGGAATCGTTACCGTCCGCCGCATGCACCGCGATTGGAAAGCACGCAAAGCCGCGCAGCGTCCAAAGTCTCCGCCAGTGCGGGAGGCGATCCGACTCATAAACGAAAATGCCGCGGACCCGGGTTTCACCGCGGACATTGCTGCGGATCGACTGAAAATATCCACCGAGGAACTCAATCTTCGATTTACCCTCGAAATAGACTCCGATTTCCCCCGCATGCTGACCGCCGCAAGGGTCGCTCGTGCCAAACAACTGCTTCGGGAAGAGACCCTTGAGCTATCCCGGGTGGCCGGGCTCTGCGGGTACTCGGATCGTGGACGGTTTGAAACGGATTTTGTCGCGATTGTCGGCGTGAGGCCCGGGGAGTTTCGTCGGATTCGATTGGAGGAGAAAGCGGAAGAAAAGAATGAGGAGGAGAGCTGATTCTACATCAGGAGGACAAATGCAATCGAAGCGATGTCGATCCAATGCAGGGATCCTTCTTTTATCGAAAGATCAGTTTGCTCTTAGTTAGTGTCTGCCCGAAAACCCTCGAAAACGGACACCGAGTCCCGATTTCAT
>CAYFVL010000328.1:0-6063 GCA_964346405.1 uncultured Fibrobacterota bacterium | reverse complement strand
GCTCTACCCCTCGGCTCCGCTCGGGGCATCGCCCTCGGCATTTCGGCTTCGCTCACTTCGACACCGCTCACTTCGACACCGCTCAGTGCAGCGCAGTGCAGCGCAATACGGCGCTCCGCTCGGGACATCGCCCCTCGACATTTCGACATCGCTCAGTTCGACACCGCTCAGTGCAGCGCAGTGCAGCGCAATGCAACGCTCCGCTCGGCACGGCGGTTCTCGGCTGCGAAACTTGGGTTAGTAACGGGGGAGCGTGGGGCGTATGCGGACCGGCCCCTTACTCATCGCACGGCCACCTGCTACACAAAATACGTTTGTGACAACGAGTGCTATTATAACCTCCGTCATCGTGGAGCTATTGCGACATAGAGACAAAAATCTACACAATAAGGCAAACAAACTTCTCATAGCAGATTCTGTTGTTTCGAGCGCCGGGAGCGCCCATAACCGTCAGCTTCCCATCGGTCACCAAGACCTTTCCCTTTCCCGCGACCCAGGGATAGGCGGGATTCGGGGATTTGTCTATTGACATTTTCCCTTCTACCTTGACACGATAATGCGCATCGGTTGCCTCGGGGTCTCCCGCCACTACAAAAACGGTGTACAGTCCCTCGGGAACTTCCATTTCCCAGGCTTGATCGCCGCCGGCGCCCAGATCGAGACTTCGGTCGTAGCGTTCGTCAATAGCAAGTGGGGAATTCCGGTCCTGTGCGGTGGAGGTATTCGACTGGGTCAAACCACAGGTCAAACCGTCGTCACGTTTGCCGTATCGATTTCCGTCGTCGATATGGTAATTCCAGACATGGCTCAAATGTGGCTTTCACTTACGGATCGGCATGCACGACTTTCATTGATATCCTTTGACAACAGGTGGCTTCCCTATCCCTATTCTCTTCCTGTCACGACGCTGGATTTCGGTTTCGATACGCTCGGGTTCAGAGCTTTTCATTCAATACTGGGAAGATATACCGGTATCTTACGGGGACGGACACACAATTGTCGCTGAACCAAGAGTTGTGGTCAGGGGATGATCCTGAGTAACGAAGATGGACTCGACAATAACTGCCGTGGCTGCTCTGTTCCACCGGACGCCGAACTCGAGGCTTCCGCCGCTTTCTCCCGAAAAGGGAGGAAGAAGCGGAAGCTCACGGCTCATGCAGTCGGCTTTATCGGATTGAGCGAACCATTTTCACCATACGCGATTCTCCCGCTCCAATCGTCACTATGGCCGCGCCCGACGCCCCCACTGTTTCGGTGAGATTCAGCACAGGGTTTTCCATATCACCGCCAATGACCGATTGGTACAGAATACGGCCGCGAATATCGTATACCGCAACAGGAACCGCGCTTTGGGTATCGAACATGAGCATTGTCCCGCCGGCGGCCTCTCGAACAGTTATCTGAAATCGTCCGGCTCTAGTATTTCGGTTGCGAATATTCCTGCGGTTATGGGTGAGATCGCCTCCCGGGTCAAGAGCCTGTGGGTTATCCGGAGTATTTACGCCCAGCATTGGCCACACCACCTCGCCCTGCATTTGCTTGTCGAAATCATGGCAGGCGGACATGTTCATCGAATTGGCGTCAATCCACACCACAACCCGGCGAAACTCCTCTTCGGTAATTCGATCCCGGTGTGTTGAAAGGAGTGCCTGACCCATCTTTGAAGCCCGGAACCCGAAGTTTCCCGCCTCGGTCCGCATCCCTTCATTGCTGCTGTTGCCTTGTCCCGTCGCATTGAAATAAAACGCGTACTTGCGCAGCCGCCCCGGTTCGGATGTATCCCCGGGCTCTACGTAATTGAAATCCATCAAACCCCTGTTTTCCTTTTCATGACAAGGCAAACAGGTGTTCTGGAACACCGGTTTCACCAGGATATGAAAGTTGAATGGTAAGCTCCCCTCGGGTTCGGGCGTAATGTGCGAAGGATCGCGCGACAGAGCCTTCGCGGAGGGATTTCCCGGCGGCATGTTCCATTTGTTTTCGTGGCAGCCCAGACAACTGAGGTGCTCGCCGGGATGGACATAGGTTCCCGATCGCATTGACTGAACCGCCATTCCGAGTGAGTCAAGTGCCTGGAAATAGATCTCGCTGTTGATCGGGGCAAGAAAGTACGCGCTTCCATCTTCCTCAACCGGTACCGTCCCAAGCACATGCCGCGCAATGCCGCCGGCCTGCCATCCGATTGCCATGTTGTTCCCCAGAGGACAACTCCAGGGTTTGGGAACAATCTGAATAATACGTAACGCTTCAATTTTTGTTCCCGCGGGCCAATCAAAATCGGAAATGTTGACATTGTTTACGGATATGACGGCTTTCGGTCGAGACTCTTCCTTTGATCGATCACCGGACCAGCTCTGATCCGGAAGACTCGGCGGTTTTTGTCGGCTCCGCAGCGGTCGAGGACCCATGCCGCCGTTAATACAGAGAACTATTTCGTTTCCGAATCTGTCGAGCAGCATGACCGATATGTCTCGACCCAATTCCCGTGGCTCCTTCCGTGAGATCAGATAGAAATCCCTGTTCAGGGGCCAGGGGGTCACGTATCTCTTGAAAAACGAATTGATTTTGAATTTACCGCACGGCGGACAAAGGCTTGGGCCCTGCTCGTGGGTGAAGCATCGGCCCTTAATGATTTTCGTCTGCGCCATTTCGTAATCGTCTTCGATCGCCGTATTGATCAGTATCGGCACGCCGGGAAGAAACCCATGATGATGTGCGGTTACGGCGATATACTGACTGGGGTGGTCGGGAATTGGCCGGGTATGGCTGTGCGTATCAGGACTTC
The DNA here is from genome assembly GCA_964346405.1 of uncultured Fibrobacterota bacterium. Taxonomy (GTDB): domain Bacteria; phylum Fibrobacterota; class Chitinivibrionia; order Chitinivibrionales; family CAYFVL01; genus CAYFVL01. The sequence continues at coordinate 3,278 of CAYFVL010000328.1, read as the reverse complement.
TCCCCCGAGTATTCACCGGGTCGTCGCGGTAGTGAGGACGAGCCCAGTTCCCCGCGGGCGCTCGAGGATCCCTTCCGTCGGGATAACAAGTCCACAAGTGATGACCGGCGTTGAAATCCCGGTCAATATAGTCCCAACGAGTATAGACCAGTTTGCCGTCGTAGTCCACTACAGGGTGATTTTCGTTGGTCTCATGAAAACTTATTTGATGCATATCCGAGCCGTCGCCATTCATTCTCCACATCTGACCACCCGCCTGAAGCTTTTCCATACCGTCTTCATTACTGTGCCCATTTACGGAGAATGGCCCGACACCACCGCCTCCCGGTTGGCACCGAGAGGCAGTCCACGACCGGAGCGACACGAAAACGATTTTGTCGTTTGGCAGGAACGCGGGATCATAATCGGACAACGCACCGTCTGTAAGCTGCACAAGACCCGAACCGTCTATTGCACACTTGAACAGGTGCAGTGAACGGTGACACCCTGAAGGTGTCGTGGAAAAAAGAAGGGTGTCTCCATTGTAGGAAAGATCGTAAATACCTTTCCATTCCTTCTCACCATTGCCGATCCGGGAACAGGCTCCCGGATTCTTCTGTAATATGTCACGAAGTAAATACTTGACCTGGGCTGAACCAGCTTTGAAATTCGAAATGATCCGTGGCCCCGCCGTTGGGGATTCGCAATTCAAAGGCGGATCGCACTTGCTGTTACCGCCACCATGGTATCCGTAGCTGCCCTGAATGTTGTTCCTGGTCCAATCGGTGTTGAAATAGTCCTCCGGATACCAATGGTTGTCGGCCGCGGACGCAGCGGCGTCGTATCCTATTGTCTGGATGAACCCTCCGAAAAAGTCTGCACCTATTGTAACTATCTGATCGAAATCCAATACCGGATTATTCAAGGCGATTCCTCGTCGCAGTCTGCAGATGTCCAGAAAAGCGGCTCTTGCCGAGGTCTCATCGCTATAGCCTCCCGCCGCCGCCTGCTTCAATTCATTTAATTTGTCCGATTGCGGCCCTAGGTCCGGAGCGTTTTCCATTTGCGAGATGTGGGCAAGAAGCGCCTCGGTGCGCCGTAAAATTACATCCACCGGATTTCGATCGGCTTCATTGAGCGTTCCGTGCGGATCGAGACTATGCTGGTAGACTTCGCCTTCGGGTATGAGGGCATCGTAGGAACGCAGCGTATCAAGAAGTACCTTTGTTTCTTCGTACTCGTAATTCCAGAAATCCTCGAGTGTAGCCTCTTTGCTTGCCGCGGGCAGAAACAAGCACGAAAGAAGCAGTCCAATTCGCAGATTAATGTACTCACGAACCACTGAAAATTCGAATTTCCTCACCTTTTCACTCCTTTGGAATGGCACCCGGCGGTGGATAGTTTGAAAATCAGGTATTTATAGTAAGGTAACGGCGGAAAACCGGCAATGAAGAAGAAAAAAGATCTAAGGATTCCAACTTGTGCACTTGTGCCGCATATTCGTAATTTATGAGTGCAGCCATCGCAGTCGGTGGTATCCGAAAGTCAGAGAAATTTGCCTGTGAGGTCAATATGGATAATGAATCCGGCGCCCACGAGAAGAGCCTTTCATCCCGGATTGCAGAAAAGATCCGTCAGGATTTTGTTCTAAGCGGGTTCGAAATCCTGCCGTCGATGAAATCACTGAGTGTGCGTTACCGCGTTTCGCGCCGGACGGTGCTTTCGGCAACGCGAAAACTCCGGGAAGAGGGTGTTCTGGATTTTCGTCAGGGAACCCCCGTGCGCACCCTTCCGGACCGTCGGAAAAGCGAATTCCGTCACGATCCCGAGACCCGGCTTTCAAGCAGGGAAAAGCTGTATCGTATAATTCTCAGCAGGATCACTGAGGGGGTGTACCGGGCCGGCGACCCCCTTCCCAAGCGTCGGGCTTTGGCGCTTGAACACCTTGTATCAACCTCTACCGTTTCCTCGGTGTATCACCGGCTCATTGCAGAAAATATCGCTAAAAAGCGCGGAAAGAGATTTGTCGTCGGTCGTCGGACCAGGGTTGAAAACGGCTCAAGCAACTGGATATCTCCATTTATTGTCGTACTCGTAAGCAAATGGTCGGAGTGGCTCAACATCGGTCAAAGCAGTCGAACGAATCGTTTCGTCGAGGAGTTTTTGCGTGAATCGAGAACTCATGGCATTAGAGTGTTTCTTGCATCCGCAAACGGTGCTCTGGAAGGACGGGGAGAAATGCAGCTCGAAGAGCTCCATGAGTACATACGGCAAAACCGGGAGCACTATCTGGGGTGCCTTGCCGGGATAACCCACAGAGAATACCCACCATGGAAGTCTCTAATCAGAAGCCTGCTCGAATACCAAAGGCCAGTCGTCTGGTTTGATCGATACGACGAAGGCGCGAAGGGGATTTCCTCTCCTCTGTTCACCCGATGTCGGTTTTCTGAGGAAAACGGAGTATACCGAGCGCTTGAATACCTTCATTTCAGGGGGCACCGATCAGTTGTATACAGCTATCAGAATACTATTGACTGGCAGAAAAATCGTATGGACATCCTTGCACGCCAGGCCGAAGAATTCAGTCCGCCAATGGAGGTGTATGGTTATTTATTCCCCACGGGTGACGTCTGGTTGAACCCCTCGGATTCGGAGAGAATCTCCGGGATTGTGGAGAAAGCTATGCGAGTGGAAAACCCTGTAGTCCAAAAAGCATTTGAATACATCGAATCTCAGCGGTCCTCTATTCTTCGCCACTTTCCACTTCCACCGAATCTCCGTCGCATGCTCCCTCATGCGGTGCAACCGGTCGTGGCACTTGCCTCAGCCAAATCGAACGAGAGATCGGATTCGGAGGATATGCATATTCGAGCAGTCTGGTCGGTTACCGACATTTTGCCGTTATTGACCGATGAGCGTTTCACGGCCCTCATAGTACCAAATGATCAGCTCGCTACGGAAGAGTATGTTCCCTATTTCAAACTTCTGGGATTGCGACTTCCCGCGGATTTTTCGATGGTTTCTTTTGACTGCCGGGAACCATCCGTTTTTGTGCCCCCAACGACGGTTGATTTTGGATTCGGCGGCCTGGGGTATGCGGCGTTTCACGTGCTTCTCGGTGATATTCCGACCGGGAGAAGCGCTCGTGGGATTATCTCCTCGCGTGCAGTCGTCGTGGATCGCGGCACGGTTGGTGCCCCCCGGACACATAAGCACGTGACGAAATATCAGGCAAAGCCTCGTCGCTAATTAGTGCTTGTCCGAAAAGTCCCTAAAACGGACGCTGAGCCTGTCGAAGC
>CAYFVL010000327.1:0-6083 GCA_964346405.1 uncultured Fibrobacterota bacterium | reverse complement strand
GAAGTGAGCGGTGTCGAAGTGAGCGGTGTCGAAGTGAGCGGAGCCGAAGTGAGCGGAGCCGAAGTGAGCGGAGCCGAAATGAGCGGAGCCGAAATGAGCGGAGCCGAAATGCCGAGGGGTAGAGCAGAATGCCGTGAGTTGATTGCAGAACTTGGGTTAGCCCTGTTTTCGGCACCGGAGGTCGGCGGACTATTGGATAAGTATGGTATTGTGATTGAATAGTACCGGCTACCGCCACAAGTTTATGTACAGCGTCCCAAATCACCCCCGCCCAGCCGCCGGGTCATCCCATTCCTTTGCCGTTCGTACGAGTGTAGCTCTCAAACGCTCGGCAATCGGCTGAAACCCGGCATCGGGAAACAGATCGTTCGTCTCGTAAGGATCATTGCGGAGATCATAGAGAAGGGATTGCGGGACCGCCGCGCTGTCCTCGTCTCCTTCATACCGATATTCGAGCATTTTGTATTCCCCATCGTATACCGCTCTCCAGGTATCACAGTACGCGAAATAGAGCGATTCACGATGTTTCTCTGTTACGCCGTCAAGAACCGGTTTCAGGCTTTCTCCTTCTACGGAATCCGGCGTATCCAGCCCGGTCAGATCGCAAAGAGTAGGGAAACAGTCGAAAAGATAGGTAAGCGCATCGTTTGTTTTACCCTGCGGAATTCCTGGTCCGCTCATAATCAGCGGGACGTGCACATCGTGATCGTAGCAGGTCTGTTTGTGGTAGCATCCGTGCCTTCCCATGGCTATACCGTTGTCGGAAGCGAAGACTACGATGGTATTGTTGAGTATTCCGCACTCCTCGAGCTTCGAAACAAGCAAACCAACCTGATTATCGATATGGCTTATCATGGCATAGTATGTTGCGGTTATTTCGCGAACATGGTCCTCGGTTATCGGCCATTCGCTGAACGAAACGACCGCATCGGTTTGGCACTCCCGACAACTCTCAAGAGGCCGGACCCGATCACCCCGCGGGCTTCGGTCGAAAGGGTGTTCCGACAGGAAAGGGGTTGGAAGGGGTATTTCCGACGGATCGTACATGGCACGAAAAGCATCGGGGACCATAAGCGGATCGTGCGGCGCGGTGTAGGCGACGTAGGCAAAAAAGGATTCATCATTATCAACCCTGTCCAGAAACCCCAGCGCTTCTTCGGTGAATACCTCGGTCGAAAATTCCGGTCGTTTTCGTGCTCTTGCGGGATCGTATTTGCCGGTGGGATCGAAGTCCTGCAGGTGGAGGCTCATATGGTGGCCCATACCACCGAACATCAGACTTCCGGCATCACTGAACCCGCGGGCAATAACCCCCGGACCGTTATGCTGTTTTCCGGTCCCAAAGGTCCGATAGCCGGCTTTCCGAAATGTCTCAGGCATCGTTTCGTACCTGTCGCTCAGTGGGCCCCGATCTATTTGTCCCGTGCGATAGAGCGATCTTCCGGTCAATATCATGGCTCGGCTTGGACAGCACACGGCAGGTTTATTCCCACCCATAATATAGGTGCGTCTGAACGCGGTCCCACGCTCCACCAGACGGTCGATATTCGGCGTGTATATGTTTGGATTACCCAAAGCACCGATACTGTCGAACTGCTGATCGTCGGTCAGCACAAACAGGACATTCGGCCTGCTACCAGTCGGATTATCTTCTGGAACTTTATTCATATTGTCTTGCGAACTCCTACATTCTGTTCTTGACCACGATCTTTCGTGAAAGTCGTCGGTTGTTGACGGTAACGGATAATAAGTATATACCGCGACCAAGTCCGGGTTGCCCTGGTTTCCGGTCAAGTGCCAAGAAATCGTGAGTTCCCGCCGGCAGGATTTCTTCTACCCCTCTACCGACTGCGCGCCCTTTCATGTCAACCAAGGAAACCGTAACTCTCTCAGCTTTCGACAGTCTGATCGATACGCGATGGATTTCGTTTTCGACGTGAAACTTGATGGTTTCAGCGCCGATAACCTCCTTACGATTGCGAATTCCCACGACATCGTCCGGATTCTTTCTACGGTCGCCCCACCAGTTGATCCAGCCGTCGTGTGCGACCTCGGATATCCGGGTATCGGGTTTCTCGTTCCCCCCGAAAAGCAGCACCGTTTCATCCCGTTGAAGGTCAATTTCGTACGTATTGTTCTCGTGTTCGGTGATGGTGAAGGATCGATCACCCGATGCCGTAATCGGGCCGTCGAACGGGGCACGAACGAGACAGGGCTCTCCTGCATTGCTGGTAATCCGCACAAACTGAACCGTACCGTCTCGACGAATCGCGTCTATTGTGAAGTTGCCTTCCGCTCGCATGTCACTGAACGCTGCGTTGCTCCACTCATCGGGTACGGCGGGAAAGACCCGAATGATCCCGTTCGTGCTCTGCAGCAACATATCCTGCATGGACCGGACGAACATCAAAGGTGTTTCGTTCAGATTTCCTTTGACGATGAAATTGGTGTTTGCCCGAAGTCGTTTGTATCCCGTCTGTAACCAGTCCAGAGCGGATTTTTCGTCTTCCATTGATGCGTACATCGCCGAAGCCGCCGCCATGGACCAGGACCGTTCCTGCATACCCGCGTTTACCCAGTAATCGACGGACTTTTTCATAATGTCCCGATCGGCCGGATTGTCCCAGTGAACCAGTTGTAACGGGTGAATCATCAGCAGATGCGACCAGTGCCGATGATCACCAATTGGAACATTCGGAAACACCAGAAAACCGCTTGAACTCGCGGGATATGGCGTGAGGTTTTCCAGTATCTCGGCCCATCTATCACGTTCGGAATCATTCAGATCATATCGTTCATCAAGCTCGAGTAATGTATTGCACAGCCACCGAATAACCGAAAGACCGTAGTTTGCGTCCGGACCGCTTCCTCCCCCTACCTCCGGCGAATTCATAGGGGCGAGATGATACATGCCGTCGGGCGCTTTCTCTCCCAGCATATACAGGAAACCACGCATGTTTAGCTTCATGAGTTTAAACAGATCCCGCGCCACCTGCTCGTCCATGGTTGTTCGGTAATACTGATAGTAGTCATAGAGCAACCATCCCAGATTCGCGAAATCTTCGCCGTCGTGTCCATAGTCATTTGCAGTAACACCGGGTTTAAGGTTGCCGGCGGTGAAATCGTCCGGGATGTCGTCCAGAGTGATTTGGGGTATGCCAAGCTCGCCGGTTGCCGCGTGACTGAGCAACTCCAGGGTAACGTGGCGCTGAAGGCCGATACATTCTGGATCCGCGTCGGATACATTTGCCCTAAGATTCTGGATGTTATTATTTAGCGCGCGAATCATTGGTCGAGAGTGTTCGCCGAGATTGGCGGGATAGAGGGGCATGTGCATAACCTGAGCGTTCATATCACACGTTAACCGGGTCCATCTCCCTTCCTCATCGAGCCACAGCCCCGAATTGTCAACCATCGGACCGTTCGGCCTGAACATCGAGCCGATTCGATAGATGCCGATCCAGTACAGGCTCTCCAGTCTGGTATCCGGAATGGAAAAGAAATGCCGCCTGTAGAAATCATGCCACCATTCACGATGCTCTGTTTCAAGATCAGGGTATTGATCGATTGTTACCGACCCTACGGTGGTCCTGCATTCTTCTCGAGAGGAGCCCTCGGATGTCGATTCGATACTGAGAAGAAGGGTTCGTTCTCCATCGGGACGGTCGTGCTCTGTCCAGGCAACCGTTCGGTCACCCGAATAGAGGTAGGGCTGCACACAATGACGGATTTCCTCTTCCACCTCAACCGTAGCCGTAGAGTCAAAGGGGTCAAACCGGAACAGCCCGTCTTCATTCCCTCCAGTCCGAACGTTCACGATGAGCAGATCGTCCTCGGCATGAGTGAACGTCTCAAATGAAAGAGTTCCCTCGGTTGTCGTGATCTTCGCGGAAACGGTCGCGTCCCACAGGTTCTGACGCAGCACTCCTCCGGTCAATTTTCCACGTAAGGGAATAACCAAGTCCCCAATCCCGTGTTTGGCAATGTGCGAATTGTCCCCCACCGCATACGCGTCCTGCCGTCCAAGTCGCCACACAAACAGGGAGTCAAATTGTGAGTAGAATAGTGCCGCGCCGATATGCGCATTTCCAATAAAAGCATAGCTTTTGCTGTTTCGAGCTTTGTGATTGCCCATGCCGCCCAGGTCTTCGCTCCAGATCAGGTCATGCCGCCCCAGGAAGGATTGCCAATCGATGTCCGTCGAAGCGGGAGCACTGCCTGGCCTACCAAACAGCATAACTAATCCGGCTATGCTGGTTTTCAAAAAGGTGTTTTTCACTGCATTCATATTGGTATTCCTTTGGATAGCGGCCGACTCTATCGATAACGCTTTGCCACTCCGGGGGGCGAACGATTTCGGCCGAGGCCTGATTCATTTCCCAAACGAGGAAAGTCGGGTTTGATAGAAAAAAACACTCAGATCGGCAGTTTTAAGTTGGCCGAAACGTTTCATGATACCTATATTATGGCATACGGCACGGAGAGTGTTGACCACGGGAGCATAAAATCATGATACAAAGTACCACGAACAGTGTTGAGTCATCGGCCGCTCTGACAAAGATTCTTGAAGCGACATCTCAAGGGTATCGTCTGCGGCTGCACGGAGCCACACAAGTTCGAGTGAATCCCCAATGGGGTGAAAGAAACCGGGTGCTGCCCGACTATCACCTCGCGCTCGCCGAAAGCGGAGAGGCTGTCTATGAGATCGGCTCCGAGACAATACACCTGATTCCTGGGCGCCTGCTCCTCATTTCGCATGGAGTTCGACACTCAACGGCGGCTCCGAAAGGCAATTATCCTTGTCTTGTACCCATACGATTTGGTATCGTTTCTCCGGATTCATCCGCCTCCCGGGTGAACAACGCCTCATCGAAGAGCACCGATCAATCACCGGCATATAGCCAACCGCCTCGTTCTCTTGAAACAAACGATATCGTGAAACCGTTTTACGTCTCAATTATGGTCACTAATTTCGCCAAGTACATTCAGCTCTTTGGAGCACTGTATGCGACCTGGACTATTCGAGACGAAACTTCTCCTGGTACCAGAGACCATTTTCTTCTCTGCGCAATACTCAGCGAGATCCGCTTTGACATGAGCGATGCCGCCGCCGGAGCGGTGGGTGATCTGCGCATTGAACGGGCACGAAAACATCTTACATTTACCGCGACTCGTCCCTTCTCCGCCGATGAACTCTCACAGGTATCGGGTCTTTCTCCTCATTATCTCTGCCGACGGTTCAAGGAAGTGTACGGAATGACTCCCAAGGCATATCATGCCCGTGTTCGCTTGACACGAGCGCGCGAAGTTCTTCAGAGCAAAGGAGGTTCGGTCAAGCAGGTAGCTTTCGACATGGGATATTCGGACCAGGCCGCGTTTTCCCGTGCGTATAAGAAACTGTTCGGCACTTCTCCTTCGATTCGCAATAAAGACGAAAAATAAACGGCTGAAAGCGAGTGATCGGTTCTTTCCGGTTAGGAAACCTGGCATGTTTTGAACGCGAACCCGAGGCGGCCGCTATCGCACTGTGACGCTCCTTCGTTTATACCCCGTTGCAAGGACGAGATAGGTGCCTACGGACAGCCCTTTCGTGTTCATGGCGGCCTCCGGAACACCGTCCCCGCGTCGGTACACGCGAGCTTTCAGAACTCGACGACCATGGAGATTCATGAGCCATGCTTCACCCGGCGCCTCATGCCTTCCGTCGAAGCGCAACACCAGTTGATGCCCGCGTGAATGCACACTAATTTGCGGGATTCCTTTCATGGGGCCGGCTGAAGTGGAATGGGTACTGTTGTAATCTTTGCCTTGAAAACTTTCATATACCGACTGTTCCCACTCTTTCACCATGGCTACCATGTTTGCATGGATTTCCGGGTTGTCGGCGGCGATATTGTCTTGCTCTTTGGGATCTTCGAGGAGATCAAAGAGCTTGTATCGCTCCTGTTCGTCTGATTCTTCATCGCCGATATCGATGATTTTGTATTGCTTGTCCACTAACCCAGGTTTCACAGCCGAGAACGAGCATTATGCGCAAGATGTTGTGCGAGATTGACTTAGAAAAAGCGCAGGGGTATCCGGGG
>CAYFVL010000326.1:0-6102 GCA_964346405.1 uncultured Fibrobacterota bacterium | reverse complement strand
TCAAAGGTTCTCAACTCAGAAATACTATCGTTAACTTATGCAATTAAGCACTAGCGGTAATTCAGGGAAAACGTAAGCTGACTGAGAAGCTAATCCTTGGACTGAGCGATATTCTGAAACTGAATGCTCGCGAATCAGAGTACTTTATGGAGCTTGCAAAGTACAATGACGCAAAAACTCCCTCCGAGAAACAGTCCCATTTTCAACGACTCGTAAAGAATCGACGACGGAAGTGCAAACAGTTGGCCTCGGATAAGTTTCGATTTTATGAAAAGTGGTATTATTCGGCGATTCGGGAACTTCTGAGTGTAATCGAGTTTTCCGGCGACTCCAGAGAACTAGCAACGCTACTGAAACCCCCAATAGGGGTTTCGGAGGCAAGGGAAGCCGTTGAAGTCCTGCAAGCTCTGGGCATGATTGAGAAAATGTCCTCGGGGGTTTACCGCAAAAAGGATGTTGTTCTCAGCACCGGGGATGCCTGGGATTCGGCGGTGGTCCACGCATTGCAGCGTCGGTTCGGCCGGATGGGGGTGGAGGCACTTGATCGATTTCCCAGGGACCGGCGCGACATTTCAAATCTTACTTTAAGCGTTTCCGGCGAAACGTTCGATCGGATAAAGGACAGGATTACACAGCTCAGATCGGAAATACTCGAAATGGCACGAGAAGACAAATCCGCGGACAGAGTGGTGCAATGCAATTTTGCCGTGTTTCCGTTGAGTATTCCTGATAGGGAGAAATCATGAAGTTTCGTACAATCGCCTTGGCCACCATTATCTATAGTCTTTTATGGACAGCGTGTTCCGGCCCGGGAGTGAGCAGCAGCAGCAGCGGTGGAGGTGGATCTGAAATTACCAACGGTCATGTGGTTACCGCCGACGGACATCCTGTTTGCGGAATGGTACTCACCGCATACCCGATTGATTATATCCCGGGAAGGGACACCGGTGTTCCGGTCGAAACCGTTACCGATGTAAACGGATATTTCGAGCTTGCTTTCGATACCAATCGGATCAATATTATTGGTATTGATAGTTTGGCGAAACGCGGGTTGTTTGTGGATGATGTGGGCCATAGCGATTCTCTTGGTACGATCTATTTGCGGGAGCTTGGGACCGTGGCCGGAAATGTTCATGTACCCGATGCGGCCGGTTACCGGATTGTGGCGCTAATTCGCGGCTCTCCTTTTGTAACCTTCATCAAACCGACCGATTCGGTATATCGTTTTGAAAATCTGCCGCCGGCCCGGTATTTTCTGGATTTCTTCAGGAGTGAAGAAGGTGTTCCAGCCTGCACATCTGGAACCCTGTGCAATCCGGGTTTAGGTGAGGGTTCCCCGTCGAGCATAATCGTCTCACCGGGTGAGGAGACTCGAATGGATACCACTATATACTATGATGAAATGCCGAGGCTATGAATAGACCACCGGAAGTTGCATATGGTATGCGCGCTATCGTGTGAGCTTTCCCACTTTTCTTTCACTGAAACGGAGGCATTCTTATGAATATGAAGAAGGTTTTGGTTTCCGGTTTTCTGATTGCCGGAATAGGTGCGTTATCGGTTTGGGGAGACGTCATATTGCCGGGTCACCATGTGGTGGAGCGGTGTGTTAAGATTGAGAATATTCGGGACTATCCGGACATTGTGCTTATTGGGGTTTCGGTGCACCCCGGGGGAAACTGGACAGAGTACATTGTAGTCCACGACTCATGCTTGAGCAAGGGGTACAAGTTCAATACGTTCTACCTTTGTTGGACCACCGGAGATATATATGATTCACTCGGGCTGGAGCAACTTCCTATAGAAGAAGCTATCCCCGATGATCCGGCCGGAAGCGGCGATGTCTCACAATCCGTATTTCTGCTCTCATCGAGTATTGAACCGTATGGCGGAACGGTGCCCGACAGCAATGATCTGGTCAAGGAGGACATCATTTATGCCCTCAAATCCGTGGGAAACGGATTGGAATTGGAGATGGTTGGAAGAATCGAACACTATGAAGACGGGACGACGGAACAGTTCGGACCGTCTGCTGCCGTACCGTTTCCTGAAGGTATTAAAAGCACGGACCGGCGACATACCCTGAGTCCAATCGTTACCGACAACTACCTCATGTACACTCCTCGTGCATCTGGAAACATGCGATTGTGCATTACCGATTGTCGGGGAAGAACCGTTGTTTCCGCATCCAGAACGGTGAAGGAGAGTGCTACCTATACGCATTCATTTAAAGGTCTTTCATCAGGAGTCTATTGGGTGAGTCTGGTCGGCGGCGTCGGTCAATGGCATAGCATGTTGAGACTGATACGATAGAAGGTGCGTGTGCAATGGATATTTCCTATGAAATCCATTTCCTTCAGGCGCTTGGGTTAACCATTCTCATCGAGACGCTCGTTCTGTGTGCAGTGGTGCGGTTTGGGTTCCGAATCCAATCGGACGAACTCCGGACGCACCGCTGCATTATTGCCGGTACGATAGCTTCCGGTGCGACATTGCCGTATCTCTGGTTCGTTGCGCCCGTATTCCTGCCGCCATTCGCGCTCCGAGCGACGATTGGAGAACCATTGGTTACGATTATCGAAACATTGATTCTCGCTCAGGTTCTGAATCTTACCATCCGCAGAAGTCTGATCGCATCATTGGCGGCTAATGGGATTTCGTTTGGTGTTGGTCTGATTATAGTGTCTATTTTGTGACAATCGCGACATTTGCTCCATTTTGTTGAGCGATACTATTTTTTGGTGGCATAATTCATATCAATCGCTCAAAAGGTGGTCGTTTTGCCAATAATCAGCAGGTTTTTACACTCTTCAAATGGACCTCGAGATTTTGATAACTATCAAGTCGCTGAGCCGAAGAGCAAGTATTGAATGAAAGCCAATAGGGTATTGAACCTGTTTGAATCATCAACGATGCGTCAAGCACGGCGAAGCAGGAACCCACCACTCTCGATGTGGTAACTCCTCGTTGACGATGCCACCAGCGATAGCAGTCCGCCACCAGCGCTGAAATGGCTTCGGGGTGATCGAACTTTATACGAATCAACCTGAGCCGGCGACGATGAGCTATTTCGCGTAATCCATCGGTCAATCCCTCGCAATATCCCCATTCGGCTTCCGGGCCTTCTTCGTTTGTTGCCGGGGGGTCCCATCGGGCATGGGGGGCATTCCAGGCACGAAGGAATTCGGAAACGCGTGGTCCCCCGTTTTTGTATTCATCGTACGAGAAATCTCCGAGACCACCGGTCTGAAATGCATACCGTTCACCTCTGCGCACTCGCGGCCACCGGTATCTGCAATCAATAATGTATAGCGGAGAATCTTCAGGCATGCTCGACAACAAGGTTTCATATCCCGCCGGTATCGCGAGATGTTTTAGCCTCAGCATTGCCATACGTTGAATCATAAGCCGGTCTTGTACCGGATCATGCATCTGCTGAATGAATATTTCCGATTGGGAATCAAGCAGCGGTTTCGGTCGAATGGGTGTGTCAGGCAGAAGCCGAAAAGGTGATGAGGGCATATGTACATAATCGATCGATACCCGAGCCCAAATCGATTCGTTGAGGTGTGGTTCGCAGTGACGAGTCTGTCACTATGACTGTTCCGGCGGGGCAAAACTGGCCCATGGTCCTGATGATGACACCGGCGAGTGAAGACATCACGGCATCTGAAATACTGTATCGGATATACTACGAAGGGGAGGAACGAGAGCCCCTGGTGAGCTGTCCGTAACCGGATATTGGCCCTTCAGCGGGGTAAAAGTGAAAAAAGTTCGCAAAATGTGTTGATATTGTTGAAAAATTGTTGACAACTCCTTTGATAGGATGCATATTATTGCTCTCTCGTATGATTCCTATTACTAAAAGGAGGTTGAATGCCCGCGAAAAAACCAATGACTCAGGCGCAGATTTTCGATGCGATCGCCGAGCAGCACGAAGATCTCAACAAGAAGCAGGTTAAGGAAGTGCTGAATTCGATGGCCGAACTTGCTTACAAAGAAGCCAAGAGCGGATTCACCGTTCCGGGTATCGGTAAGCTCGTAGTGGTTAAAAGAAAAGCACGAATGGGCCGAAACCCCGCTACGGGTGAAAGCATCAAAATTCCTGCTCGCACCGCCCTGAAGTTTCGGGTCTCCAAAACCGCTAAGGATAATATCCTGGCACCTAAGTCGGCTCCGAAGAAATCGACGAAAAAGGCTACTAAGAAGAAAACCGCAACAAAAAAGAAAGCCACAAAAAAAGCTACAAGAAAAAAATAGTCCTTACTTTTCGAGAGGTGTGACACCGTATGTCACGCCTCTTCTTGATTCGCACCAACACCGACTACGATGAATTTTAATTAATTAAGAGGCTCTTTTTGGTGGAGATTTTTCCCCAAACGAGCCTTTTCTGTTTGAGATCCTCTCGCCTCTGGTGGTGTTTTTCATTCGAGAGCGGTAACCGATTCCGCCCGGGGGGGCACGGTGGAACCCTGGCGGGTTTATCGACGCTATTGATTTTCGGCCCACTGCAATTTATTTTGTTCAACGGCAGGCGAAACTGTGTTTTATCCGTCCCTGCCGCGATTCGGCATAGGTCGATCATCCTGTTTCACACTTTTTCACAAGGAGCCCATCATGCTGGCAAAACTCCGTTCCATGGCGGTTATTGGTATTGATGCATTTGAAATCGGCATCGAGGCCGATATCACCGAGATGCTTCCCAGTTTTACTATAGTAGGTCTTCCCGACGGCGCCGTGCGTGAAAGCCGTGAACGCGTCATGTCGGCGATCAAGAACTGCGGCTACGAATTCCCCGCCCGCAAGGTTACGATAAACATGGCCCCGGCCGACATTCGCAAAGAGGGTTCGGCGTTCGATCTTCCCATTGCCGTTGGATTGTTGGTCACTTCCGGGCAGGTAGATATCGAGAATCTCGAAGACATGGTCATTGTGGGAGAGTTGTCTCTCGACGGCAGTGTTAAGCGGGTCAAGGGCATGCTTTCCATGGCGGTTTGTGCACGAGAACAGGGTTTCAAGGGAATGATCGTGCCTTCCGAAAACGCCGGCGAGGCCTCGGTAGCCGAAGGGCTTCCCGTGTATCCCGTCGGGTCTCTTCAGGAAGCCCTTCAAGTACTGCGGCAACCCGACGCGGCCGAACCGGCTGCACAGGACATTCAGAGCCTGTTCAGTTGTGCCCGGTCGTATGGCGCCGATTTTCGGGACGTAAAGGGGCAAGAGCATGTGAAACGAGCGCTCCTCGTCGCTGCGGCAGGGGGTCATAACATCATGATGGTCGGACCTCCGGGGTCGGGAAAAACCATGCTTGCCCGACGACTCCCGACAATACTTCCCGATCTGTCGCTCGACGAAGCATTGGTTACCACCAAAATTCATTCCGTAGCAGGCCTTCTTACGCCGGACACACCTCTTATCGCAACACGACCGTTTCGCTCTCCGCACCACACTATATCCGACGCCGGTTTGACGGGGGGAGGTTCTTATCCACGTCCCGGTGAAGTCAGCCTGTCGCATCATGGCGTTTTGTTTCTTGACGAATTGCCCGAATTCGGAAAAAATGTTCTTGAGAATCTCCGCCAGCCCCTCGAAGACGGCCGCGTCACGATTTCTCGCGCCGCAATGTCACTCTCGTACCCCGCCCGTTTCATGCTCGCAGTCGCGCTCAACCCGTGCCCCTGCGGCTACTATACCGATTCTCGCCACACCTGCACCTGTTCACCCGAGCAGATTCGACGGTATATGTCAAGGATTTCGGGTCCGCTGCTCGACAGGATAGATATTCATATCGAGGTTCCCGCATTGTCGTATGAAGAGCTTGCGCAGAAGACTCCCGGAAGGGATTCGGAAAGCATACGTGAAGAGGTGGTACGGGCACGCGAGTCCCAACTGACCCGCTTCAACGGCGAAATAGATCTCTTCTGCAACGCCCACATGGAACCTCGCCACCTACGGAGTCATTGCGAACTGGACCGCGATTCTCAGGAACTCCTACGCAACGCAATCGAAAAACTCGGGTTTTCCGCGCGGGCATACGATCGCATCCTGAAAGTCAGCCGCACCATCGGGCCGGCCGGCCGCGTGATCCGGGCTCCGGGGCGTCAG
>CAYFVL010000325.1:0-6105 GCA_964346405.1 uncultured Fibrobacterota bacterium | reverse complement strand
ACACCGCTCAGTGCAGCGCGGTACGGCGTCTCTCGACTGCGAAACTTGGGTTAAAGGATAGGCGCTTTGTCTGACAAACCCACTTTTTTTTGATCTTCCGGCTTTGCCGGATCAAAGGGTTAGCACGGCAAAAACTTATTTTTCCGTATTCTTAGGAAAGAGCGTTCTCAACGGGGGTTTGATAATGAGCGAAGATAAACTACGCAAGGAACTCGACGAACTGCAGAATCGGCTTGATAAGACCGACCCGAAAGATGAAGCCGGCCGAGAGCGGATTCAATCGTTGCGTGACGGCATTCAATCGGTGAAGGAACAAGACGGGCCGGTGTCGACGGAGACTCGGCAGGATTTGTTACATCGGATGGAAAGTGCACTTGAGCATTTTGAGGTTTCGCACCCAACACTGACAGGGGTTGTGAACAATGTAATTCGTACCTTGAATAACATCGGTATTTGAGGGCGATCGGTTTATCGTTCGCAATAGTTTACGCAGAATGCCGTGAATCGATTGTCGAAATCGGGTTAGATAATGGGTTCCTGCTTTTCATTGTGCATTCATACAATCGTAAATATATGCGGCCGGTTCTTGGGGGAAAGATTGGCAGCACACCATGCTGTCATATCCTCAGTGGTCAGTTGATATCCTTCACGGAGCTGAATTGTCGCATGAAGTCTGGCAGACCCCAGCAGTGATGTATAGGGAACCGTGGTCAGTGAGGCGCTTCGGACTTCTTCACGATAACAGAGCAAGCGTTCAATGTGGGAAGGATAAATGTTTACCCCACCAAGGTTGTACATACGTTTCTTGAGGCCGAGTAATCGAAGGTAGCCGTTTTGATCGATAGTACCGATATCCCCAGTGTGAAGATACCCGCCGGAAAGAGCGGCAGTGGTTGCCTGTGGGTGTCGGTAGTAGCCTTTCATGACGTTTGCGCCCTGCACCAGTATTTCGCCGCGAGGACCGTGTTCGGTCGACGGGGCGCTGTCTGAATCGGCAACTTTCAATGTACAGCAGGTCAGTGCCCGGCCCACGGAGTCGGAGATTACCGTATCGCCGGGACGGGTGAGAGTACATATCGGTGCGGCTTCGCTCAATCCGTAGCCCTGCCGGATTTCAAGGCCGGTCTTCTTACGAAATCGCTCGTGAATAGCCGCCGGCAAAGCAACACCACCGCACACAACGTTTTCCAGGTCCGTGTTTGCCGACAACCGTGCCCGGGTCATCAAGTGAAGAATCATTGGAACGGCATACAGATGAGTGACGGGACTCTCAACCAATTCTGCTATTGTTTGTGAGAATGATTTATCCGGATCCGAGATAAAAATTCCTCCTCCCAAGGCCGCGGGACCCAGAAACCCGGAAACCAGACCGAACAAATGGTTGTACGGGATAGCGGCACAACTGACTGACGCTGCAGAAACACCGTCACATTCGGCCCCCGAGATTGCATCGGATACCATATTTTCATGCGTCAGCATCGCCGCCTTGAGCCGACCGTCGTCACCAGCGGTGTAAATCATGGTGCAGACGTCCTCGAGTTCGTGGGACAACTCAGATGCGTGCCCGCACAGTTCTATTTCCGATTCGTGGCTGAAGTCCATGGTAGAAGTATCCACGCGGATAACGGCCGCCGGAGAGGCTTCGGCCCTCATCTCGTTATACTCAATTTCACCGATATTGGGTTCGACAAGTACACATATTTTTTTCGCTTTGATTATGGCGAAATACGCGACAATGAACTTCAGATGATTTGGCGAAAGCAGATACACAAACGGGGTTCGATCGGACGTTTGATCGCTCAGGTATTTCGCGAGTCGATCTATCCGGTCGGAGAGTTCTTCCGGCTCAAAAATCCTGCTGCGAAAGTACACCCGTCCGTATGTCTGAATATCGGGTATTCTCATGTGCGTTGCTACTCCTCACGCTCCTCTAGTGCCGTATCGATTTTCGACATGAAATCATTCAGCGTCTGAGATTCGATAACGTCAAGTGGAAGCTCGACATCGAGCGCAATCTCGATTTTTGAGGTCAACGAGACGTACTGCATGGAATCCAGAGATATTTGCGTCTGCAAATCGGCCTCGGGATCGATAGCGTTTGGATCCATATTGGTAGCCTCACGTATAATGGCGAGCACTTTGTCACGGGTCTGGTTATCCATTTCCGTATCCTTCATTTGTTGGTAAATTGGCCGCAACCGAAAGGTTTTATCATCGAATGCGAATATTGCTCGACTGGCGCATCTGTCGTCTAGTCGTGTTCAGTTAATTACATTGCCGGTGACGCCCCCGCCGAGCGAACCCGTCTGGGTGCAAAAGAATTCAATTCATTTTCAGTGTAGTGCTTGTCGCCGCAACTGTAAACCGGCGTAAGGCCGGGATAATGGTGAAAAGCACTAAGATATGCGTCCAGTTTCTCCGGGGATATATTGCCACGTCCCCAGGAACAGGGAAATCGCTCGTCAAGAGCAATGAGCAATCCTTCAACCTGGCAGCCGTAAAAATGGTACGGTGAGGACAGTCCGATGTCAAACCCCGTCTCAAGGGGAACGGGTAACCCGACAATACCTCCGTGATATAGAAGGACCTCCGGACGGAGAGCCTTGGGATTCCACCGCACATTCAGAGGTGACGACGCATCGCATATGATCGTCCCGGGGCTGAAATCCTCAATGGACGTTAAATGGGTATAGGAACTGGTTACATATATAACGATGTCTGCGTCGGTCACCACATCCTGGTTGTCGGTTGAAAGAGTGTAATCGCATCGGGACCGGTCTTTATATCGATCTACGCATTTCTCAAGAGGTTCCATTCCGCGGCCGGTCAAGATGAGGCGGCCCGCTCGAGAACCGAACCATCCGACGCATGTGCTGCCTATATCACCCGAAGCCCCGACGATTCCGACTACTAAATCCGTCATGGACAGGTTCATCCGACGTATCATGTCCTCGATCGACTGAATAATGACCGCTGCGGTAAAGGCGTTTCCAGAAGTGACGCGAAGACCGTATTTGTCCTGGAGTTCCTCTTCCATGCCCTGGAGAACAATAGAGGTGAAGGCGCCCATGGCGGCCACCGAACACCCGTCCCGGGCAGCGAGTTTCAGAGATCCTTCAACTTTTTGTATTATCCTTCGTATACTGATTTCTCTCATTTCCGGCAGGAACGGGACCATATATACGTTGCCGTCGACAACGGATGTTTCGTTGAGCCATATGTCGGGCAGGGAGCCCACCTGAAAAGGGTGTGCCCACTCGAAAAGTTTCACGAGAAGCTCATCACGCCACGTTTTGTCGGGGCGAAGAAATCGTACAAATGACCGGAACATGTCCCCGTCCGGAGGATGTCCGATCAGCGCTGCTTTGGGTCTGGTATGTATTGTCATATCTATTTTAGTGGAATATGTGAACGATACCCCGGCCGGTCGATGCCGTTCGACTATTCTTTACTTCTCGGATAAAAAAGAAAACACAGGCTTCCGCAAATAAATCACCTGATTTACAGTTTACGAGACAATCCGGGATGGCAAAATCGGAGTTTATGATTTCTCAGAGATGACCTGGTAGTGCTTTTTCGCACCTGTTTTGTTTGCATGCCTGGGAGAACGGACTGTTTGGTACAGGCAGACCGTACTTTCGGCGACAGGCGCATCGCGGTCAAGGCGCGAGGATAACGTCTCCAGTTCGAGGTCCGTCAGCTCCTTGGCAAAAGCAAAACGGAAATGGTCGGTATGCGCCACCTGAGCGACCTTTCGTGGGACAATAACGACATCGCACAGTTTGAGGGGATCATTACTGAGTTTCTCGGGGTTTATGCATCGTACCCGCATACCTCCAGGGGAGAGATCAAGCACTTCTACTCGCATATTATGATCTATGTAATTGATAATCGCGGCGCAGTTTACGGGTTTCCGTTCATGTTTGCGCTGCGTTTCGCTTCGGATAGAAAACGATATGCTTTCGTACTCCGATGCCGTTAAGGCGTCTTTAAACAATATCCTTTTTGCCGACGCTAGACCGGCGACATCAAGTACCTCGCCCTGTATATCACGGCACCCAAAGTTGAGCTCGACGGTGTTTTCATCAAACCGGGAGGGAACCATCACCATCATTCCGGCTTTCGAGAAATCCATGACCATTGCACGGACTCTATTTCCGGATACCGACAGGTTTGCATACATGTGGGGACGGTTGCGGGGAGTTACCCGTTCGTCCTTCACCTGTTCCCGAAGACCTTCGGCAATACCCGCGGCGAGTGAATCACCAAATGCCTGAACACGTTTGCTGAGTTCGTCTCCGAGCGCCTCTCCAAGAAGGGGTAATCCAAGGTCGAAAGTCAAATGAAAGGTGATCTCAATTTCGTGTTTAGTGTTCAGCGAAATAGTCCAATTCCCGAATAACGTCTCAAAATCACCATCGATCCCCTGAAAAGAAATCTGGTACCCGGGGAGGTTCATCTGTTCTTTCTGTATCCAGCGAAACGGAGCTCCATCCAGCGTAACAAACCACTGTGAACGCCCTTCGTCACCGGTGCGGTCTAAAACGTCGATGCGGTCGATCAGTTTTGTCGCATGGGCGAGGTTGGTGAAATCGGAAATCCATCGCCACGCGGTTTCCCGTCTGATCAGCCGCGGCAGCGGTGTTTTCGACATAATGCTCTTTTCAGCCATTCTTACTCCCCAACACCAATATATGGTGGTTGAACCTGCTATTGTTTACAATCAAATGTGTGATATTGCCCGTCGCTATTGCATCAATATAGGAATTCCTTTTCGATTTCGCAACCAGGAAAATGATTTCTGCCCTCGGCCGGCGTACGCTTTGCTGAAATCTATCTTCGTTTTCAACACACGTAGTATTTGGCCGGGAAATGAAGGTAATCTGCAAGTTGTTGTGAGGCTTGGTACTTACATGTCGCATGGGCTACAGGTTGAATGAATCCGGGATCCTCGTGGATAGAAGAATTTTTTTTCGATAAAAAATTTTGCACGCGCGCAAACCGTGCATTTCAATGAGGCTGAAAACAACCGAAAAGGAGGGGAGAGAGATGAAAAAAACACTTTTGACGGCCGTAGCGGTATTGTCTGTTGGGGCATCTTTTGTATCGGCACAAGGCCCGGGAATGGGCCGGGGAACGATGGGGGGGCCAATGATGTCGGCCGATTCCGGAATGATGAAACCTATGATGGGTTGTGGAATGATGATGGGCATGGCCACTCCACAATCTGTCATACCCGTTGAGGATGGAATCATTGTTGTGGTTGGGAACAAACTGCTCAAGTACGACAAAAATCTAAATCTCAAAAAAGAAGCTCAGATTGAGATCGATTATGAGGAAATCCAGGCCCGAGTGCAACAAATGCAGCAGATGTGTCCGCGTATACATTCGGCTCCCGCTGAAAGCGATCAACAGGAGCCGGAGCCTGAACAGTAGGTAATTTGTTTTTGTAGCCTTCGTCCCGTAAGGTGGGATCAGAGGAGCATTCCAGGCTCGATCAGGAGCACAACGTTCAACCTGATCCCGCTTTGCGGGACCGCAAGTCGGTCGCTCACATCAGGCACAAGGAGCAGTCGTCAGCTCGTCCGGGGAGTCCACTATTCGGATGATTCTATCCAGATCAATGACCGTTAACAGGTGCCGGATGCTCCCGTTTGGGCGCACAATCGCAAATTCCCCGCCGCGATCTCTCGTTTCCTCAAATACAAGGATCAGAGTGCTGACTGCCGCTGAACAGAGATAGGATTCATCGGCGAACCTTACCGCGATATTCACAATGCCCTGTGAGAACGCAGCCTCGGCCATTTCCATGATTTCCGGAAGGGTATCCGCAAACCGTGTCCTGCGGGCAAGATGAATGAGACGGTATGCACCGACGTCTGAGATTTGAACCTCCATAGGAATCTCCCGAGCCTGAGTCGTGGTATGATTTTTTGTACCTGAGTTGAGCGATTCTGAGCGAGGATAGCGCTGTTCTCAGGTTGTAATAAAAATACCGGGAAGCCGCCTCCGCAAGCAAAATCGAAATACGCGGAAAACCGGGGGCGCGGTATCCTCTGGGGTTATGGTTCTCAAATCCGGGCATAACGGCGGGACCGTGAGTTG
>CAYFVL010000324.1:0-6121 GCA_964346405.1 uncultured Fibrobacterota bacterium | reverse complement strand
GTAAGATGTTGTGCGAGATTGACCTGGAAAAAGCGCAGGGGTATCCGGGGGATACCTTGAGTCCCGTTCGGCGGGACCGTGAGTTGATTGCGAAACCTGGGTCAGGAGTCGTCACGAAATAACCTCTCTATTCTCGCTTGATTTCAGGCCGGCTTTCTTCGTTGCTTGTTTGGGCCATAGTCCCTGCTATGCCCCTGCACAAGCGCCTCGAAAGCCGAACTGATATTTTCGCGATTTCTGGAGACTTTATTCCGTGACGACTCCTCAGGATACGTTTATTCCGAACAGAGCGAAGGAAATGCCTTAGAATGCCTGACACTTTGATCACCATTCCGACCTATAACGAGTGTCGGAACATTGAACTGCTTCTGCCCGATGTGCGCAGGATTATGCCCGATGCCGACATTTTGATTGTCGACGACAATTCGCCGGACGGTACTTCGGACTGCGCGAAAAGAATTGCGGATCAGCTTGGAAATATATACGTACTCGACCGCAAGAAGAAAGACGGGCTTGGTCGGGCGTACATTGCCGGATTTACCTGGGCGCTGCAGAGAGACTACAAGTATATCTTTGAGATGGACGCCGATTTTTCACATAGTCCGGAAAAACTACCGGAATTACTGAAGGCAATTGAAAACGCGGATCTCGTGATCGGCTCCCGGTACATTTCGGGGGTAAACGTGATCAACTGGCCGATGAGCCGCCTGCTGCTCAGCTATTTCGGCAACCTGGGGGTGCGGATGGTTGCCGGGATTCCGGTACGTGATTGCACCGGAGGGTTCAAATGTTTCAGGCGAGAAGTCCTCGAGGCAATCGACTTTCGAAAAATCAGTTCATCCGGATACTCCTTCCAGGTTGAGGTGAACTATCATGTTTGGAGGAAAAAGTTTCGGATTGTCGAAATTCCGATAGTCTTCACCGACCGGAAATTCGGACAGTCCAAAATGTCAACCAAAATTGTGCATGAAGCCCTTATGTTATTGTGGAAGCTTCGGTTACGCTCGATATTCTCCCGGGACTAGGTAATATTGCAACAGCCAAATGAGTCACCGCTGCTGTCGGTAGTCATTGTCAACTACAAAGTACCTGAGTATACCTGTCAGGCTATCCGGTCGGTACTCCAGGCCGAACTTGCGGACAAAACTGAATTCATTGTAGTCGATAATGCCTCCGGAGACAATTCGGAAGCGTTAATCACGAATGAGTTTCCCGACGTACAGTACATCGGCCTCAAGAATAATATCGGGTTTGGAAAAGGCTGTAATGTTGGCGTACAACGTGCCCGGGGCACATACCTTCTTTTTCTGAATCCGGATTCGCTCGTCTCAAAAGACACCCTCAGCACCTGCACAAGCTTTCTTGAAGAGCATCCGGATGTTGGTATTGTCGGTCCAAAAATCCTGAAACCCGACGGGTCTTTTCAGGCGCAGTGCCGCCGAATGTTTCCGACGCCGTTCGACGCGTTTTCTCATATGTTCGGGCTCAGCCGCCTGTTTCCTCAAAGCAAAATTTTCGGACGATATAATTTGACCTATCTTGATCCGGACGTTTCAATGGAAATCGATGCTGTCTCCGGTTCGTTCATGTGCATGCGGCACGAGGTGTTCAGGAAACTGGGCGGATTTGACGACGCATTCTTCATGTACGGTGAAGACCTCGATCTTTGTGCGCGGGTTAAGCAATTGGGCTACAAAGTCTGGTATCATCCGGAAACGCAGGTTGTTCATTTCAAGGGGAAAAGCTCGGCCAAAGAGAAAATGAGAGCGCGGGTGGAGTTCTATCGAGCAATGGCCATATTTTCCCGAAAATACAGACACACCTACGGTGCGTACTTCCCAGGCTGGCTCATCACCCTGGGAATTGTCTTTCAGGCAATACTTAACATCGGTACGACCATACTGGGGGCATCGGTTGCCGCTTTGTTCGACATGTTTCTGGTAAACGGAATGATTTGGGCATCGCTTACCATTCGGTACTTGTTTCTTTCTCTGGGTCCCCTGTATACACGACATAACCTTCCCGAAATGGTGGGTATGCACGTTTTTGCATCTGTTGTGTATTTGGGAACCAACGCTGTCAGGGGAGTTTACTCGCGTTCAAGGTACTCTTTCCGCAATGCCCTGGTATCGGGGTCTATTGCGTCTCTGTTTTTTGTGGTCGGGATGTACCTTGTGGGAATAACGGCATTCTCCCGGATAGCCTACGTGGTGGCTTCCGTGCTCATTTCAATCGGTATGGGGGCCTGGCGTCATGTGCTTCCCCGGGCAAAGAGCCGCCTTCGCAGCGCAACCTTTTCGACCGGAAAAGTGATAGTTATCGGGTGTGGACCGGTTGCATCGGCTTTAATAAAAGAGACCGAACAGGACGGTACCGCTCGTATAAGCGGAGTCATTTGGCCCTATAGCGAGAAGAGGGAGGCCCAGTTCGAAGGCTATCCCGTATTGGGTACCCTTGACGACATCGGGAGTATTATCGCCTCGCATCATCCGCAGGTGCTGCTCGTTGCAACCGAAGAGTCGTGGTACTCGCACATAATCGAGGCCCTTTCGGTTTCAAGGGTTAGTCTCACCGTACGGTGGGTACCTCGGGAAGTGTTGTCGCTTGATGGCGAGCACCTGCCGAGCCCGATTCCCATGAAGGATTTCTCGGTCTGAAGCTGTTTTCGACTGCGAAACTTGGGCTAGAAACGCATGTAAAAGGCCATTTTCAGGTTCATCGAACTCAGTGAAAGGGTTGGTTGCCCGTGGCGGTATTCAATTTTTTCTCTATCCGGATGGTTGTTGACGTCCGAAGAAAGGGCCGGTTCATTCCGCTCGAAAATTGTCTTGTCGGTGATCTCTTCGTTGCTGTTGGGGTGGATGTAGGTAGTGCGAATTTCCCGCAACCGAGCGAACGCATAGGTCGGTGAGAATTCCGCGCGAATACCCATGCGTTCCCATAATTCCATCGAGGCGCCTATCCCACCGGTAAAACCCAGGCCGGCCGACAAATCTATTCCGATATCCTGAGTGACGCGTGTGTCCGGATCCTGGAACGTCATTTCTCCCCCCGCGAATGGGAAGTAGATACCAGGTGCGAGGTAGATATACGGTTCAATTATATCGATCACGCTTCGCATTTTCAGCCCTATATTGATTGGCACAAATCCACACCGTATCGAGAACTCATAAGAGTATCGACTCGTAATATCGACGCCTTGCGACCTCGAATTGTGTATGCCCTCAACTTCTGATCTGAATCCACCCAGCAAGGAAATGCCGGTGGCAGCCATGAGACCGACGTTATCGGTGAAGAACCAGGTACCGGTGACATCCAGCTTCAGTCCGTCCCCCAGAGAAGTATTAAGCTCACGATATTCATCGTACCGAGCCCTGGACAGGGCTTCATCGTATTCATCGTAATCCAGATTACCCGGAAATCGACCTCCCGATGCATTTGCCGCCAGTGCACCGTCCCAGGGAATGCCGCTTCCGGTACCGAATCCGAAACCAAAACCGACGGAAACGTCAAACCAGCCTGGAATCTGGGCGGTCGTTGAAAGCGCACCAAGAAGCACGATTATGCAAACGAATTTTCTCATGTTTTTAACCTCTTTCCCTCTGCTGGGCTAATCTCGGGACCGGCGTATCCCGGGAAAAATAATACCTTTGCTTCGCCTGCTTTGCTTATCTTTGCGGCAATAGTGTGGGCATCAAAGAATTCTATAGTAGTGTCTGCCCGAAAACCCTCGAAAACGGACACCGAGTCCCGATTTCAATCGGGAAGGTGCCCGTTTTCGGCCCGAAACGGGGAGTTCATCTTCCCGAAGTTAATTCGGGACTCGATGAACGAGGGGTTTTCGGACAGGCACTATAGTAGATCCCGCTGAACAGCAATGATGCTGCCAGAACCAGTATAACCGGGCGAACCAGATATGCATAAGAACAGAGCAATCGTGCGTTGAAATACTTCACGGTGACCACGAGGCAGATGTGCACCGGCGACAAGAGCATGCCTGCGTATCCAAACCCATAGGCAAACATCGTTGTGGCCGCAAGTATGTTCATTGGAGGTTGGGGGCCAAGGAGGCCGAATACCAGCGGAAAAGACGCTCCCACAAATCCGACCGCGACTCCGGTGACCATACCCGCGACAAACGGCAAGGCCGCGATTACCAGGACCAATGGAATACCAATCGCAAAAAGCTCATCCTGCATGATCGATACGAGAGTCATCTCCCCGGCTCCTATAGGCATTTTCAAAGTGGCGGCGAACATCTGTACCCCAAGAATAACAAACACCAGCCCCACCGTGTTTGCCGACATTTGTTTTCTGAGCGTTGGAATCGCAAGGGCCGGTTCCGGATGAAACAAAACAAAAAGGGCGATAAACAGACCCGCAATCATGCCAATCAGGTTCGGCATCGGCGCGGACAAGCCGAGATGCGGCAACAAAACCGAACCGGCAATAGTCGAAAGTACCAGAATGAAAATGGGTGAGACGGTTGCGGCGATTTCGGACGGCCGTGGTCGAACCGGTTCGGTATTCCGCCCTTCGGGGGGAATCTTTCGAAGGATGAAATACCAGCCTGCAAAAACCGCTGCCACCGAAACGGGCATCATCATCAGCAGATAGGTTGCCGCGGGAAGATGAGAATAGGTGATGGCCAGAATGACTCCCGGATAAAGCGGCCACCAGTATTCCCAGATATGCCTGAACCAGTAATTCAGAATGGCTTTGAATTCCGGCGAATGTTCATCCTTCGTTTTTATGGAGTCAATCAGCGGCGCGGAAAACAGGGCGCCGCCGGGCATCGGCAATAGGCCCACCAGCGCAGGTAGTCCTCCAAACAGCATTCGTTTGCTAGACAGCCATCCCTCGAGGGCATCGACCGTACGTTTCATTCTTCCGGTGGCATTCAGAGCTGTTGTGAAAAGCAACAGGAGAAAAACGACCATATACAGCAGGATATTATCGAACGCCACGGCCGACATCAGGAGTTTGCCTATTCCCTCGCTACCCGTACCGGTCCAGAGGGTCAATCCCACGGCACTCAGTATAATTGAGACCCCCAAAGGGAGTTTCATCCGATAGAAAACGAGAATAGCACAAAAGGCCGTGACGACTTTGGCAAATGAGGGTAGCCCGATTAAATAATCCAACAGTTTTCCTCCGTCAAATGAATGCCGGTTTGCGACGCGAGGGAATATACCACTTGTAGAAGTTTCGGAGAAGTGACCGAGAATTATCCGGTCAGACCTTGGGCCAGTCTACGCGCAAATCGGCGAAACTGCCATTTCAGGAGCATAAAATGTGGAGCTGAGCCCTTTCGATCGAGGGTCGTCTCCTGACGGTATTCCACAATACTCCCCCCCTTGTGTTGCTTGATCGTGTAGTAGACTTCGATACGGACCGGAGAAGGAATCGCAGGCCAGTTATGCTGGAATTGTACCAGGGCTATCGCGATGCTGTCGGCTTCGGGGTAAGGTGTTCGACGAACTCGCGATGATCCACGATAGGTGAAGTAGCTGAAATTCGTTACGATATCGCTGAAATTATTCTTATGCTCCATGATCACGGTATCGGCGGCCGAGTTCAGGGTTTTAACGAGTTCGGGGGCGAGCAGGCGTTCAAATGCGGAATCGGGAGACAGGGGAGATGGGATAGCGATATCGCATACATATGAATTTGAATCGCGTACAAATGTCAGGTTAAACTCGGAAGCACGGAGGGGTGCAACGACCCAGAGAAAAAGAGAAAACGGAAGGATCAACCGTGCCGGGGTAAGTCGCACCAGGCGCCGCAATGCACCTGAAAAAAGCAAATCAATTTGTTTCATTTGAACAACCAGCATTTCTCTAATACTACAGAATGTCGTGAGTTGATTGCGAAACCGAAACCTGGGCTAGACCTTCTGGATCGGTTACCGATCACGCATTGCGGGACGAGATACCCGGTTTCACGATCCGGGATGTTGGCGTGAGAATTCCTTGCCGGCCGGTAAGCCGATGATGGAAACTGGGCAAACGAGACACCTTCGATTACGGTTATGTGATGCCTGAAACGATTGAAGTCGGGTTAATTGGTGCTTGTCCGAAAAGTCCCTAAAACGGACGCTGAGCCTGTCGAAGCGCCCGTT
>CAYFVL010000323.1:0-6162 GCA_964346405.1 uncultured Fibrobacterota bacterium | reverse complement strand
GTGCTTCGAAGCACAAATCGGTCGCCGGCCTGCATGACACATGGAACCGGGAGGTGTATTTGCACAAGGCAGGTATCACCGCCCTGCGCTCGATTCGAGTCCAACAGATGTATTCGAACCTGTGCCTCATAGGTGCCCAGATGGAAAATCGCATTACTCCAGATGTCGATCTGGCGTGCCGTGTCGAACAGGCGTAATTCCGCATCGAGCAGCGTTGTTGAGCGTAACTCCCGGTCGGAAATAACCATCCCGCGCTCGGATTCGGCGTACTCGAGTCCGGCGAGATTGATAGAGGCTCGATATCCCGCTCGCACCGTGGTGACCTCTTTCCCGTGGTGCTCCAGCCGCCTGACTCTGAGTGCGTCACCTTTGGGCAGAGCGAAAGCCGTGTCCCCCGTTGACAATTCTCCACTCAGCACCGAACCGGTCACAACGGTCCCGAAACCTTTCACCGAGAATACGCGGTCGACGTACATCCGAAAAACCTCGCCGGCCGGTCGGCTGCGAATGCTCTCCGCCTGATGAGCGATCTCTTCTCGCAGGGATTCAAGACCTTCTCCGGTTTTGGCGGAGACACGAAGAACGGGAGCCGATTCGAGAAAGGTACCGGCAAGCGCTTCCCGCACTTCTTCTCCCGCCATTTCAGCGACTTCTTCATCAACAAGGTCGATTTTGGTAATAGCCACCAGTCCGCCTCTGATGCCGAGAATGTCCATGATCTGCAGATGTTCATACGTTTGAGGCATGACGCCGCTGTCCGCTGCAACGACGAGAAGCGCGAAATCAATCCCTCCGGCCCCGGCAACCATGGTCCGAACGAACCCTGCATGCCCGGGCACATCGACCACTCCGATTGAATGGTTTTCTATTTTCAGATGAGTGAACCCAAGATGGATTGTGATTCCCCGACGTTTTTCTTCTTTGTGAGTATCACAATCATAGCCGGTAAGAGCTTTTACCAGGGCTGTTTTGCCGTGGTCTATGTGCCCGGCGGTCCCCATGATTAAACGGCTCTCCTCTGTTTGGGATGAGTTCCGGTGTTCAGGTTCCGTCGTATTTGGTCTGGCCATGAGTTTGTAACGCAGCCGGAATTATTCTCGGCACAGGGCTTGGATTATGGTCGGAATTTCGCTTTTTTCAAGAGTGAGCGTATCGAAACAGAGATATCCGTCACGTAGTATAGCCACCACCGGTAGCTCGCATTGCAGTAAATAATTATACTTTTCTTCAGCAAACCGGGAGCGGTTCTTGACGGACCTGTCCGGCGGGACCAGGCGCACCGCATGGCTTTTCACAGTCATCTCCGGCAGAGTGCCGCCACCGACCCGCGCATCGCTTGAGACAATCTCGTTTGGAATATCCCGGGCGCACAGATCTTTGGATAGTTGTTCGGCCAACTCGGCTGTCAGCGCGATTTTTCGCTCCAGAATTGTGAATGTCGGATTCTTCTCCAGGAGGTCCCGGTCGTTCAGATAGTGACGACATGCGGATGAAAGGGCGGCTATGGTCAGTTTTCCTACACGAAGTGCCCGCATCAGCGGGGCGGCGGCTAGTTGTTCAATAAATCTGCGTTTTCCCGCGATAATTCCTGCTTGAGGCCCGCCGAGCAGTTTGTCGCAACTAAAGGTGACCAGATCCGCTCCCGCCGAAAGGGCCGCGTGTACATCAGGTTCGTCCCCCAACGGTAATCCCGACGGTTTTCGGAGCAGCCCGGATCCGATATCGTAGACGAAGGGAATATCTTTTTCCGCGGCCAACCCAGCGAGCTCTTTCACTTCGACTTCTTCGGTGAATCCGGTAATCGAATAGTTCGATTTGTGAGCCTTGAAAAGGAGTGCGGTATCCTCGGTAATGGCGCGTTCATAATCCGAAAGTCGTGTTCGGTTGGTGGCTCCGACCTCCACCATTCGGGCTCCACCGGCAGCCATGATTTCGGGAATGCGAAAGGATCCACCGATTTCGATAAGCTCTCCACGTGAAATGATGACTTCTTTGTCGTGCGCCAGTGAATGAAGGGTAAGGATAATGGCCGCCGCATTATTATTTACCACGACAATGTCTTCGGCTCCGGTCAGATACCGCAGAACGGGACGAACATGCGCCGTTCGTTTCCCCCGCCGGCCCGTGGCTAAATCGAATTCTATATTGCAGTAGGATTTCACCGTTGAGGCGATATCATCGGTAACCGCCGAACCCAACGGTGCTCTGCCCAGATTCGTATGAAGAACAATTCCGGTTGCGTTTACTACCTTTTTGAGCGAAGGTTCGGCAATTGAATTGATGACAATTTCGGTTCTGTGGAGTAGTGTATCTTGCGAGGGTGGACCCCCGTCTATATCCTTTCCCCGGGCTTCGGCCACCGCGGTTCTCACCGCATAGGTTACCAACTCTCGGCCATACCGGCTGCATAGCTCCAGCACATCGGAGCGCTGCATCAGAATACCGACGGCCGGCAAGCGAGGATTTGAGTTTGTCATAAAAAAGACTCAAGTTGAAACAGAGAGGGCAGGAATCGAACCTGCCACGGACGGTGTTATCCGCCCGCTACCGGTTTTGAAGACCGGCTGGGACACCAGTCCCGTCCTCTCCAGGGTTTGTATCCAAGTCCACGCGGAGTCTTCTTCTTAGCCCGCCTTCGACAATCGACTCACGGTCCCGCCTGGCGGGACTCAAGGTATCTCCCCGGATACCCCGCGCTTTTTCTAAGTCAATCTCGCACAACATCTTACGCATACTGCTCTATCCCTCGGCATTTCGACTACGCTCACTTCGACACCGCTCAGTGCAGCGCAACACAACGCTCCGCTCGGGACATCGCCCCTCGACACCGCTCGGGACATCGCCTCGGCATTTCGGCTTCGCTCACTTCGACACCGCTCAGTGCAGCGCAATACGGCGCTCCGCTCGGCACGGCGGTTCTCGGCTGCGAAACTTGGGCTAATATGCCCCTGCACAAGGGCCTCGAAAGCCGACCTGGTATTTTCGCGATTTCTGGAGACTTTATTCCGTGACGACTCTTTGATTACGACCGACCCTTTAATTTGTGGCTGGTTATACCTGGAAAGCAAACGAAGAATTGGTGACTACGGGTAAAAATAACATGAGTCGAGGTATCCCGTTTGGCGAGTATGGATGATTCGCGAAAATGGGCCTGCCGGGGAATTCTTTCAGGACAATGCTCCCAACTAACGGCATATCTATTGCGTTGAGACTAAAAAAGTATTGTAATTCTCATTTTGCCGCGGTTGATCCAGCGCTGCGGCTATTGCGACAGAGGAGGTCTAAGACATGCCAAAACAAGGCGAAAGCGTCCGATGGAAAGGGGCCGGCGGAAAGGGCTACACTTTTGAAGCCTACCCCATCAAAGAGCGTCCCGTAATCGCAAAAAAAGGAATCTACATTTTTGCGCGTGCACTCCCCGGGGGGTGGGAAGCGGTTCTGATTGGTCGGGGAGAGCTGACTGCTGAAATCGATCATCGTCTTGCGGAAGAATGTGTACTTGATCACCAGGCGACTCATGTGCATGTCCACCCCCGCGAAGAGGCAACTGAAGATGATCGCCAGGCAATCGTGGCCGATTTGCTCGAGGCCCATCGAGAAGCATACAAACCAAACGGATGTAATGCCGAATTGTGGACACCTCCGGTCTGATCTTGCAATAGCTTACGCGGAATGCCGTGGTTTGGTTGCGAAACTCGGGATAAAATTAGAAAGAGCCGTTCATGACCGGCCGGTGAGTCATGAACGGCGCTGTGTGCCCTCTGGTGACAACGTGGTATCAGATGAAACGAAATGTTACACCGGCATTTACCGTGAAGAAACCGACGGCTTCCTCGAGCGGAAATGCTATATGCCAAGTCGGAAATACGTCCAGGGTGATATTGTCGATATTACCAATTTGCACACCCGCGGACAATTTGGTGAAGAACTGGTTGTCGTCGGTTGAAAAATTCAGGTTACCGATATCCACTTCGGAACGACGAACCTGAAGGCCCAATCCGGCTTCGCCGAAGAAATTCACCGGACGAAATTCGAATGCCGTGTTCAGGCGAACCGCCGGATAGATCTCCGTCACATTGGCGGCCCCGCTGACATCACCGTCCGTAATATCCGTGGCGGCGCCAAGCCAGGTGTCTTCGTCGGCAGACCAGCGGTTGTAAACGACACCCAGTCCAATTCCGAGGTTGGGGTTCATCATCAGGAAACCGTTACCGCCTACGTTAAAACCCAGATTCCAATTGTTTGCTTCTTCGTCATACGGTCTCGAGACGCCGCCAAAGACGCCAAAGGCAAGCCCCTGGGCCTGAGTAAACGTCATCGCACCGATAACAAAGACTGCCGTCAGCACTTTTTTGATTGACATAGCTGTCACTCCTTCCTTTCGGCCCCGGCGTTTGGCCGAGGGTCCGGTTTTTTTTTCTTCTCACGTTTCCTTAAAAACCACATTCGACACCGATGGTGATGGTAAATCGTTAAATGTGAAGGACTACCGACCTGATTCCAATTGTAAATAGTATCAATTTACATACCGTACCATTTTCACTGCCCCTCCTTCCTTTCCTGATGGGATACCTCACTAAGTGTGCAAACCCTATGCCACGGAGCCGTGCGGCTAAGCTTGCAAAGAGGCGAACTAGGTGGTATTTTAGTTGCTTGGGGATTTGGACGTGTTTCTTGTTCCTCACAAAGTGGTGGCAGTTCTATGGTAAAAATGAGGGGAAAAGCAATTCCTCAGTATACCGCGGTTATCCTGTATGTGGACCAGCGTGACCCGGCAAGTGGAGAAATCCTTCGAGTTCACGGCCGGACTGGGCTGGAATGGGTGACGAAGGCATGTGGAAAGAGTCGGTACATCACTGAAATCAAAGCTGTAGGTCCCCAACTTATCGAAGAAACGCCGGCATTCCGCCGAATATCGGAACGAATATCCGTTACAGCGGCGGCTGCGAAGGTAATGATGGATGGAATGCCTTTTCGTACGGTCTCGGCAGGTAATTCGCGAGGGTTGATTATCATTTTTAGTAATGCACTGTTCGTTTCCGGTAGAACAATCGATACGGTTATAGAAAAAGCCCGGGAGAAGGAGGCGGTAATTGGGATTCCGGCTACAACTCCGCCCCGTAATTCCATTTCATTGCCGATCAAGACTTTCCATCATCACGGGAAAGTCTTGGTTGCCGCACCATTTGTGGTGTGCGATCCGCATGCTTCAGTTGTCGATGCACTGCAGATCCTGCTCTCTCAGATCCCTCACGCTCGTTTGGCCGCATACGCGGTTCTTTCGGCTCTGGTGGGAATTCGGCGGCAGAGGTGGGTTGAAGTGGAATACGACATTGTAAAACTGAATGATCCTTTGGCGATTTACGTAGTATCTCGCAAAAATGAGGCGGAAGCCGCACAGAAGCAACTCAGGCGTCCCCCCGCAAGGAAGCTCACCAAAACAATGGTAATCGCAAACGCCAGGTCGGGGCGTGGAATGCGAATACAATGGCTCACAAAAGGTATCCTCCGCATGAAACAGGGGGCTTCGGATGGTAAATCGCCGGATGCAGTGATTCGCGAGATCGAAACGGCTTTACGAGAACTGGGAATGAAGCCCGAAATCGTCATATCGAAAAGCCCTCGACATGCCACTCAACTCGCCCGGAAATGTGCGAAAGAAAAGTATGATCTTGTCATTGCCGCTGGAGGAGACGGCGCGGTAAATTCAGTGGTGAACGGCTTGGCCGGATCAAATACAATGTTGGGTATCATTCCACTAGGGACCGCTAACGTTACTGCGATCGAGCTCAATATTCCTTCAGATATATATGGGGCTTGTCAATGTATTGTCGAAGGTACTCCGTGGAGGATAGATCTTGGCAAAATCAATGGGCACTACTTTTCTTGTGTAGCGGGTATTGGTTTCGATGCATATGTTCTTCGTAAAGCCGAACGGCAGTACAAAAAAAGGTTCGGAGGGTTGGGATATGTTCTGGCCGCGGCTGTCAGTGTATTTGAGTACGGCTATCGTTCCATCAGGTACACCGTCGAGGGAGATTCCCGTACGAAAAAAGCCTACCTTCTCATGATAGCAAACGGAAGACATTATGGTGGAGACATGATACTGACTCCAAGGGCTGAAATGGACGACGGACGGCTGGATGTGGTCGCTTTCACCAG
>CAYFVL010000322.1:0-6246 GCA_964346405.1 uncultured Fibrobacterota bacterium | reverse complement strand
GATCGTGCAACAGCTTACGCAGAATGCCGTGAGTCGATTGCGAAACCTGGGTTAATTATGTCCGAAGTGGCAATCGAACCTCGGCGGTAGCCCCTGGACCGTCCTCGTTATTCCAAAGCTCAATTCTGCCGTCGTGAGATTCGACAATTGATCGAACTATACCCAGACCCAGCCCGGTCCCACCTTTACGCGTAGAAAAAAACGGATCGAACAGCCGCTCGAGATGATCCGGATTGATCCCGGTACCCCGATCACGAATCTGAATAATCGCCCAATTATCGGGCATGGAGGTCAGGCGAAGCGTTAGATGACTGTCTTTGGGTGAATGCGATGCACCGTTTTCGAGTAGATTCACCAGAGAATTCCGCAATCGCTCATAATCACCGTTTACGGTCATGTCTTCTTTCTCCGACTCGAGCTGAAACTCGGCTTTTCGCCCCGACGCTTTCCGACTCGCGTTCCACAATTCGACAGTATCCCGACATAACGCACGAAGGTCGAATGATTCGAATTGATCGGATTTGGACGGACGACCCATCATGAGCAGGTCTTCCATAAGACGCGACATTCTTTTAACCTGCTGATCTATGTGGTGCTTATACGCTTCGAGATTCTCCTGCTCACCTATTTCACTGTACAAAGCCTCGACAAGTGTGCCGATAGAATTGAGTGGATTGCGGACCTCGTGCGCCACTCCGGAAACCAACTGACCCATAAGCCGCACTTCCCGCTCGCGCATCTTCTGCCGCTCTACCTCCCGCCGTGAACTCTCAAGGGCTTCGGCGGTCGCCCGCTGCTCGCGTCTGTTCTCCGCCTCTTTCAGCTCCCGACGAATGACTGGACCAAGACGAAGTAAATTGGTTTTCGATATATAATCGGATGCACCGTTTCGCATCACCTCGGCGGCTTTCTCCTCGCCGATTTTCCCTGAAACTACAACACAAGGAATGTCGCGACCAGATTCCCGCAACGTTTCCAGCACGGCAAGTGCCGAAAAATCGGGAAGATAATAGTCGGCGATGACAAGATCCCACTCACCCGACTTCAGCGCATTCCGCATTTGCGTCACATCTTCGGCTCGTTCCATTTTTGGATCAAAGCCATCCTTATCCAAAGCACGACGCAAAATCACCTCATCATCGGGAGAATCCTCGATGAGCAGAATATTTACACATGTCGCCATGTAAGTACCTTCCTTGCATAGGATCGATCCGACCGGCCCGTGGACCGATTCGGTCTCACCTCAACTCATTTCCTCGGGGATATGAGTATCTTTCTGTGGCCGTTGTACTCGGAATGCGGTTGAAACGGGTCCAATAGTTTATGAGAGTCGACATGATCTCAGTAAAACTGTGCATGGTAAGCGGTTTCCTCACGTAACTGTTGGCGCCGTAATCATAGGCAGTCGTTATATCCGAGTCCAGCAGCGATGAAGTCAATACAATAACCGGTATGTATTTGGTTTCAGATCGACTTCGTATTGCACGCAAAACATTGAGTCCATTTATCTTGGGAAGTTGGAGATCGAGAACGACCAGGTGCGGCATCGAACCGAGTTGCTCAAAGAGTGCGCTTTGTGCCTCTTCACCGTCTCCGGCAACACGTAACGCGATAGGCTCGGGCAATTTACGAAGCGTTCGTCGAAACAGAAGGACATCGTCGTCGTTGTCCTCAACCAGCAAAACACGTGCACGAGGATGCACCGGTCCTTCACAAGGACTGGTCGGCCCTCCGATTATCTTGTACTGCTCATTTTCGTCAATTCGAGTCATTTTGTGATTACCGACACCTATCGTTTTCTATAACGTAATTCACCTGATGATTCAATGCACGAATTCCAAACACACTCGTGAGTCTTCCGTCCGATAATTGGCGATGTGCTATTGCCGGATGATCGGATGCACCGGCAAGGCGCGACAACACAAGAGACATAGTGGATTGATCCCTAAATGACCAGGTTCCGCATGCTGGGGAACGGAAGTGACAATGAGACGAATACTGGACGTATTCGACTAATGAGCAACGAAGCCGGGGCATTCGAGCGCCGGGAAGAGCGCGCTGCCAATTGTCGGACGGTACACTAGTCAAAATAGTTCTCATCAACCTGATGGTGGTAACCTTTCGGGAATCCCCATTCATTGGGGCTCAATACTCTATGCGGCTTTTGCTCCCACGCAATCCCGGCAAATGTTTACTACCCGAGTTCATCCACATCGATCGACATCAGGTTATAGCAAACTACAAGCCAATCACTCATCTCCCCTGTTTGGCCATATTCTTCTGTTTTATAAGTTCTACCCAACGATTCTTTCTCGCATTCGAAAACGCGCCGGATTGTCTTATTTGAGGTTCTTGTATCGCCAATCGATCCTTTTCTCACTAAGACGACGCTCGAACTCCTCTACGGTACGGAACACTTCCGCATACGGAGCTTCATCACCTTCATATTCACAATTGTTTTCGGGTTTGGGATAATCTCGACATATTTTCGGACGATCCGTATAGTGCGTGCACATTTTGTTTGATCCCAGACGACTGCAGTCAGTCGCGAATTCGAGCATCCAGTCCCCCTCGTGATCGACAGCAACGGTCACATTTTCATGCAAAAGATACCATCGGATATTGTCGTAATCCCGTTTGCTCGTTGGTTTGTCGATCTGCAGTGCAATATGACCACAACAGATGCCGCCGCACTCTTTGCAGAGTCTTGTTCGTTCTTCGTTTGGGTTGCTCATCGATTCACTTTCCAAGGAGTCGTCATGGAATAAAGTCTCCAGGTCGGCTTATGGAGAAGTTAGTTCGTGACGACTCCTGAA
The DNA here is from genome assembly GCA_964346405.1 of uncultured Fibrobacterota bacterium. Classification (GTDB taxonomy): domain Bacteria; phylum Fibrobacterota; class Chitinivibrionia; order Chitinivibrionales; family CAYFVL01; genus CAYFVL01. Next base: position 3,430 of record CAYFVL010000322.1, on the reverse strand, counting down.
GTTGGATCCCGAAGGTTCTGGTGTAGCTAATTGCCTCCATACGGCGGTGATTTCGCACTCCCCGGGCCTCTGCGCAGGCTCACTCGGCTCAACTCCGCCTGTTTTCGACCGCAAAACGCCGTACAAAATAAAAACCGCTCACCCGGATTATGAAACACGAGGTTGAGCGGCTTCCAATTCGATGCCTTCCAACATTTGGTGGGGATGTCACCAGGCGTTGGATTGTCGACAACAGGACTATCGGTAGAGCGGCCCCAGCTTATCACATACCATAAAATCGTTTCCGCCATAACGGTCCCACATTGTCGGACGGAACAGGTCACCGGCGGGAATGTTGTGGAAATCGACCGGTATGCGAAGCATCGCGTTCAACGTGATCAGATCGGCACCGACCAGCCCAAAGGAATTGGCGTCGTGATTCGGCCCGATCTTCGACATGTATTCGAACGAACTCATGTCGCGCGGTACCCAGTAGCTTTCCGGCCAGGTTTTATCGGTCACCTTACTGATATGATCGGCAACCTCTTCGGGCAGCTCGACCGTTTCCCCCTCGACGATCGAACAGGTCGGAAGGTCACCCACCGCATTGTACCGGTACGCCGTCATTGGGATCCCGCCCGGCGTGCGGTAATGACTCGAAAGCCCATCCCCTGTGAAGTACTCGAGGATGGCCGCTATATAGGTGGTATCCGAGATCGATTGATCAATCAGTTTCCGGCGCAGATCCGGAGAATCCTGGAGTTTGCGGGTGACTTCGTAAATTGACGTGTCCTTGCCGACACCGACGATTTCATAAAGATCAACCGCGAAATCCAATGCGCCGGCTCCGGAATTACGCTTATCGATCAGCCCCCGCGGCGCCACTTTAGATACGTCGACTCCCGTGGCGGCCTTGATACTCTCGGCGGTCCAGTTCGTTCTGATATCGGCGAACAATTGCGGCAGTCCACCGGTCAGCAGATGAGCGGCAAGCATACCGATTGCGTTCTTGGAATCGTTCTCCGTAGCCACGATAAACGGCTGACGATAGCCGTTCCAGTCAAACGAGCTGGTCAGAAGTGATTCGGTCATATCGAAATTGGGATACAGATCGGTCCACTGACGCTGCCCCTGGGTACCGGCGGCAATGGCGTTATATCCCTGCGAGTGCTCTACATCACCGGAATAGCCTTTCGATTTTTCGGCCAGTTTCGGATTGCCGATCATAAGATCCCGCACTATAAGAGTCATCTTTATGCATTCGGCAAGAAGCTCGTCGTTCGACATCGGACGTTCCCCGGAACCGAACTCGTATTTGAATTTCTCTTTCATAAATGCAAAGGCTTTGTCAAATTCCTCGTGGTCGTACATGCCTTTGTCCAGGCGCCCTTTGACGGCGACCATATCCACCGAAGCCGACCCCATGCCGAAATAGTGGTGGAACATGTTACGTCGCACGTCGGATCCGATGATCCCCATCGAAACGCTTCCGATCGACAGATAGTTCTTCCCGCGCATTTCGGCAAGAGCGGCCGCACAACGGGCAAAACGAAGAAGGCGTTCCGAAACATACGGAGCCATTTCCCCTGTTTCCGACTCGAGATCCGGATTGTAGATCGAGAAAATCGGACGATTCTTCTCATCCATGGCGGCGCAGAACGCCTTGAGCCAGACCGCACCCGGGCGATCGGTCTGATTGAGCCCGTAAGCGGCCTGCACCCATTCCGAGCTTCCAATTCCCATACACGCCGACATCAGCTCGTCACTGTACGCCCACGACCGACTCACCCAGATATTCGCACTCACTCCCTGCGAGGTGTAGTATTCCTGCGCACGTGCTCCGCTGCGGGCACCGTACACAATTTCCGGCGCCACTACCACACGCGGCGCCATACCGTCGGCAAGACGAACATTTTTCACTATCAGATCATACACACGCTCAGCCATCGCCCACGTTCCCGCCACATTGGACTCGAATGCTCCGGTCCGTCCGTCGGCAACAGGTGTAATCGCAATGGTGGGAACATGCCCCACGAGCCGTCGTTCACTGGGAACAAACGTCCGTGCCTGTTTCTGTCGCGCCTCAAAATCGGGTCTTGCTGTGTCCATTATCTCGTCCTTTCGTGCTTTATCGGCCCTTCCGGGTCCCTTTTATTGTTACCGTAAATCGCTAATCAGGCGCCACGATAAGCTGGGCGCCCTTCGGGCTGGATGTGCATTCTTACACCTTGCCCGTGATCGGGAGAGGGGGTGAGGGTGAGTTCCGCGAAACGAACCACAGGCTCCCTTTATGTCGGATGCTCCTCAGCTCCTCCACATCCGAAAAGTCCCCATCACCCGGATACAGGAAATAATTTTTGAGCCGAGGAGAAGGCAATTGCCGGACAGTTATAATGAAAATGATACCTGCCAGTCGACGGTGTGAGCTTGTGGGAAGGCGTGTGGATTGTGAATGAAACCGTTTCATGGATAGTGGTCGCCATAATTGCCGCCGTATTCATTTCTCTTCGTCACCTGTACGTGAAGAAATTCTGTTTGAGCAGTCCGCCGGAGATTCTGGTGTTTTCGACACGGCTGGTGGGTTCCGTTTTCCTTTTGCCGGGGCTTTTTCGCTCGGAATTCCGGGTTTCGCACCCACCGGCATTTCTGGCGGCGATATTTGTCACGGTTTCAGTGACCGCCATAGCAACAACCGTGCAAATGCACGTGATTCAGCGATCGGCGCTGTCTCGTAACGTTCCCTATCTCGCGCTGATCCCCGTATTCATGATTCCCTGGGGTCTGATCCTTCTGGGCCAATCGCCCAGTGCGGCATCGTTTCTGGGCCTGATGATCGCCTCGGCCGGGGCATACGTCCTGAACGCCTCTCCGGACCAACCGCTCTTCGCTCCCATTATAACGGTTATCCGCAAGGGTCCGGCCCGCCTGATGTTTCTTGTCGCCCTGGCTCTTGGGCTGACCACCACTTGTGACCGCATCGCGATCGGGGCATCTTCGGCATACACCTATCTGGTAGTCTGGACCGTGGCGTCCACGGTGATCATGGGCTCCCGGGCATTTCGCCACGGACGAACCCTCGTTCGCAGAACCCTCTTCTCCAAACACACAATCGCCCAGGCCGGCCTCTGGACAGTCGGATTTTCATCCCAAATGGTGGCCGTGGAGCTTTCTTCGCATATCCCCATGGGCGTTGCTTATGTCAAAATGCTCACAATGTTAAGTATCCTCATCACCGTCACGGTCGGGGGCCGATTGTTCTCGGAGCGACATGTTCTCAGAAGCTCCCTGGCCGCCGGCATGATGCTGCTGGGGGCGGTGGTGACGATTCTTGGGAGGAAGTAAAACATCATCAGGCTAGCCCAAGTTTCGCAGTCGAGAGACGCCGTACCGAGCGGTGTCGAGGCGATGTCCCGAGCGGAGCCGAGGGATAGAGCATTATGCGTAAGATGTT
>CAYFVL010000321.1:0-6255 GCA_964346405.1 uncultured Fibrobacterota bacterium | reverse complement strand
GGCTGGGGATGGCGTGGCATTGTCCCCCCTGGGCCTCCAGCCCAGGCTGGTATGTGTCGCCCCTTCAGGGCTGGTGGCGACGCTTTCAAATAGGGCCTGAAGGGCTCTGACATACCAGCCCAGGCTGAAGGCCTGGGTAGAATCCCGGCAAACTTAACCCAGCAAAATCCCTGAAGCTGGTTTTATCTTCTCCGTGGTATGTTTCCATTAATTGAAGGAGAAGCGCCGCCCCCGTCCCCCTCGGGCCCGAACCAGTTCACAAGATGCATTCTCACCTTTTCTTGTCCCCGGCTCTCCCCCATGCACGTATTACAGTGTGCAGGCCAGGTGTTAGTCCCATGTTTTTTTGTTACAGGGAGCGGAAACAAGCATGTTTTTCTTCAAGATCCTCTGGAACCAGATCCGGCTCAAGAAAGTCCAAAACGGTTTGCTTCTGGCGCTGGTGGCCGCCATTACGACACTTTATGTCTTTGTCGACAACAGCGCGAAGTTCAGCGACCGCTCAATGAAACTGATCATGAAACGCATGGGGCACAACATGCTGATTTTACCCGAAACAGCTAATCCAATGGACGTGTATCATTGTACCGCCAACCAGCCGGAGTTCTCCGATACGGTACCCCGATTCCTGGCCGGCAAAACCAGTTTGCTATCGAAATACTATGTCGGCCGCCTGCAACATAGAATCGAATTGAACGGCCACTCTTTGATTCTGACCGGAATAGAGCCGGTGAAGCGGCCCGATGAGACGCCGGAGAAATCAAATATGGTCAAACCGGTCAGAAGCGGCGCAGTTCGCCTCGGGGCGGGGGCCGCGAAGCGGCTCGGGTTGCAGGCGGGTGATACGCTGGAAGTAATGTCGAAAGCATTTCAGGTCGAGAAGACGATGCCGAAGAATGGTACCGATGACGATTTTCGTGTCTATTTCGCTCTTGGGGATGCACAGACTCTTCTGGGTAAACCGGGAATCATCAATGGGATCGTCGCGTTCGAATGCCTTCACGGGGGATCTCTTGATTACGCGGAAAAATTCCAGAAAGCGGAACTGGCGAGATTGATGCCGGGTTTCCGCCATATTTCGAAAATGGAGATTGCCAGGGGCCGTTACCTTGGGCGTTTCACAACCGAAAGTTTTCTCGGATCCTTGCTGACGGTTTTGATCATCGTCGCGGTGCTTGCCATTGCAATTGTGGGCCTTCAGGAGGTTACCGATCGCAAATTCGAGGCGAGCATAATGGGTGCAATGGGGGCCAACCATTTTTTCATCGCCGGCCTGTTTCTGGCGAAAACCGTACTGCTGGCCGGTATCGGCGCCTTCATGGGCTTCCTTATCGGAGGGAACGTATCCGTCCTGCTGACATCGGGAGTACTGGTTTTCAATACCGACCCGGTACGTGTGCTGTGGAGCAGATTGCCGGGGGTTGTCGCATGGGCCGTGGCTATCGCATCAACCGCGGAATTGTTGCCCCTGCTTAAACTGGCCCGTCTTGATCCGGGCGCAACACTAATGGAGGAATAGATGTCCCTTTCTCTTTCCGGGCTGTCCAGAGAATTTCGCAACGGATCGAGGCGCATACGCGCGATCGACAATGTAAATTTGGAATTGCGGCGAGGCGATTTCGCCGTGGTGAGTGGGGCCAGCGGCAGCGGCAAGAGCACATTGTTGCTGACCATGGGAGGGATGCTTCGACCAACCACGGGAACCGTCCGGTTTGAAGGCGAATCTTTGTACGCGGGGAGACGATCGGATCTGAAACGATTTCGGAAAAACCATGTGGGCTTTGTTTTCCAGCGTTTCTACCTTCTTGAATACCTGAACGTCTTCGACAACATCCGCCTCGCGCTTACCATTCGAGGGAAAACAGCATCAGGCGAAGAGATCCAGGCCGTCGCCAAAGAATTCGGCCTGTCCGATCGCTTGTCGCACCGTCCTTCACAATTGAGTATCGGCGAACGCCAACGAACGGCAATAGCACGCGCTCTCGTAGGCGAGCCTTCGGTTATACTGGCCGATGAACCCACTGGAAACCTGGATGTGGAGAATGGAGAGATCATCGCGGAACACTTGAGGAAATATTCGGCAAGGGGGAATATCGTGGTAATGGTGACCCATTTCCCGGGCCAGTTCGAAGCCGGCAATCGCCGAATAATTGTGCAATCCAACGCGGTTACGGAGCAAAACGACTGCCTGCTGAAAACAGTGGAGATTTCATGGCGGACTCCTCCTGTTTGAGTATTTCGAATCGCCGCATCTTACAGTCTAACCGTTGTAGACGCCGAAAGCGAAATATTTTCGGTCATACGTGCATCTTTTTCGTACACGCGATACTGATAGTCGGCAAACAGGCTTAGCGATACCCTGCGCCATATGTTCACGTTGACATCGGCGCCGGCGCGAATGGATCTGCTGTTACCGGATATACTCACGTCACCGGCTTTCTCGTCGCGGAACGCGGCACGTACGGAAGCATCGATAACCACCGAACTCCATCCAAGCCGCAGCCCCGGCTCCCATGCCCGGTACGCTTCCCACAAATAGTCCTCATCATCCATATCGGCCCATCGCCGATCCCACAGAAGCGAAGGTGTAAGAGCGGCATAGTCACCAATGGTCAATTGCATGCCAGGCTCAACTGTCAACTCCGAGCCACGTCGAAAATCCCGACGGTCCCTCGAGTCGTGCTTTTCCCGTTCATGTATGCCCCGCAAACGGAGCCGCCAACTCAGCATGGAAAACTGCGTATACTCGAACCGACCGCTGCCCTCGACCCGGCTTACCCCCTCAAGAGTGGACGTTGTATCTTCGCCCGCATCGGTGTACCAATCGCCCATCCATCCGGCGCTGACCAGTGCGTTATATTTTTCATTCCCGCCCATTCCCTCGAGCAACCCCGAAAGCCGCGCGACGTCAAGACCGTCGGTATTGCCGCCATAGAAGTCTTCGTACGATCCCCGGGCCGAAATCCTTGTGCCGACCGATTTGCCTTCCGGCCGTATCTCGAGCGACGGCGAAATGCCATATTCGACAAACGATTCATAGCCCCAACGGTTGAGGTGATAGTGTTCCCAGTCTACTGAAACCGGCGCGGTCCAGAGAACCGGAACATTCGGCGTCTTATCGGCATTGGTGGCGGTCAACCTCATGGTGGCGCCGCCCATGTCGGAAGACTGCCTCTCAAAAGGAGCGAAAGATGTATCCTGAACGCTGTCACGATACCATTTTTCAATCTTCACTGACGGCTCAAGATGCAGAAGGCCACTCAATAGTGATGATCGGGCAACAGTCGAAAAGCGACTTTTGCGCTCCGAGACATACACTTCCGGCGAAATTTCATGGACATAAGCGACTCCGGGCCGTATTGTCGATTTCGCACGCAACCACACCGACAACGGAGTTTCGGTAAGACGTTGATAATCGCGACGCTCTTCGAGGGTCATGCCGACGGTATCATGGTCTTCGAGGTGATAGAAGTCGACACCCGATGACAATCTCCACCGCACCGCGGGTTGTCGGGCGTGCATGGCGGAGGCGGTTGCTTTGGAATCGGCCGGCGCATGCTCACGAAGGATTGCGGATGCGTCGCCATACAATCCGGCCTCGGCCAGGGCGTCGGCCGTTTGCAGCGCCGGATGCGCCGTATCGATTGCCGCCACCCGCGTGCGAAGAGAATCATAGGCGAGCGAATCTGAGTTTTGCGATAAGCCTGCCTTCGCGCATACAATCAGCATCATCGACGCCCATACAAATCGCCATGTCACCGTTCTCATTCTTCCACTCCACAGCGTTGAGCCGCATTATCGAGAAGCGACCGTGCTATGCCCAGTGTCTTGCCCGCGCCTTCGGTATCGCCCGCGGCATGAAGGCTGTCGGACCTGGCAAGATTTATGCGCGCCTGCTTCAGCAATGTCGCGGCCGCCTTGTCGGCACACGTCTTTGATTCCGCGTTCAATGACCGGTAAAGCGAGTCGGCCGCGGCGCGGCGTTCCTCAAAATGTGTGGCGTAATCGTTGGCGGAGCTGCCGGCACTCATCCCGATGCGCCCGCGCAAGTCCGCGGCTTTGCCCAGATACTCATCGATATCGGTCCGGAGCGTCTCGCCGCTTCGGCAATATAGATTGACACTCGACTCGACACAGGAGGGGCAGGCCGGGCCGCTCACATTTTTCAAATCGTCCCGGATTTTGTCGGCCTGGCCTCGGCTGCGCTCCAGGCGGTTGCGAAAATACTCGAGCCGATTTTCGAGAACCTGGAATTCCCGCGCAACGGTTTCTCGTTGATCCGATGAAACGCGGGAAAGGTTACGTCTCAATGCCGCGAGATCGTCTTCATACCTTCTTATCGATCGCTCCACACGCTCGATCACCTGCGCACACCTGTCGAAGTCTGCCTGTACCGTACGCGTATCGGCGGCAAAGGCGGTAAACCAGGAGCCCGCGACCGCGACTATTGTAACTGCTGAACGAATCATAGTCCTCATCCCCCTATATAAGACTTACAAGGAAGCGCTGAGCGCCGAATCCAGAACACTCCCAAGCGAATCGGAGGGCACAACACCAACAATACGGCGAAACTCGACACCCGAGTCAAGAAATATGAACGTGGGCACAAATTGGAGGCCAACTCGACGCGACAGGGAATCATCCTCCGCCGTGTTAACTTTCGCTATTAACGCGCGTCCGTCAAATATTTGTGCCAGAGTGTCGACGACCGGATTCATTTTCATGCAGGCCGGACAGAATGGCGAATAGAAGTCGACCATTGCGATACGGCCCTGCACGGAAACAAAGGAATCGAAATTTGAGGTGTCGAGGATTGTTGGTTGGGCCTCGAGTGCCAACAGACTGTCGAGGATCGTGCTTAGAGTGTCATATACCTCCGGTTTGCTTTCCGTGAAAGAGCGGCGGGTTATTTCCACACCGTTACGAAGAAACACGTAAGTAGGCACACTGCTTATCGAAAAACGCTCCCAAAGCTTATCATCTTCGATCTTATTTGCGCCGATCAGCACAGAATCCCCAAACTCCTCAAAAAGGCTGTCCATAGTCCACGCCAGGTTCGCACATACGAGACAGGTAGACGAATAGAATTCGACAACCGCGAACCGGTTCGAGCCAAGCAGCGAATCGGCATTGTCGACGGTAACGGAAATTACGCTCTCTGGGACGTGCGTCACATCTTCCTTCACGGCTGTCGGTCCCTGAACACACTGAGTAAAAAGCAGCGTCGCCATGATTACCAATACCGACACGATCGTAGAAATACACTGTTTCACGATTTCCCCTCCTGTTTAGCCCGCAATGGCCAGAAACGCGGCCAGCCCAATCAGGACAATGCCGAAGCTGATCTTGATTGCGACCAGATGTTTCTGAGTAGTTTTGGCCAGTTTGTCCCATTTCATGCCGAAATATGCCAGTAGCATCACAATCAGTAGCGGCAAGACAAACAAGAAATTGTAGAATACAAGATAGAGCCAGCCGATGAATCGCAAACCCTGTTGTTTAGTCATGAGTACGATAGTGGGCAAATACACCTGGCCCGTGCAGACCGCTTCGAGCAAAGTCACCAGAAATCCGGTCACCATAGCGCCGGTAGCCAACTGTCGGCCCGATAGATTGCCCGAAATGACCTTATGAATACGTAATTTGACTGCTTTGGGCAATTGCAGCTTGATGTCCGCGGTTTTGCGTGATCTGCTGTAGCGAATTGCGTCTCCGAAACTCAGAAGCCCCACGATTCCGGCAAACCCGACCGCGGTCCAGCGAATGCCTTTGGAGAGCCAACGGTATTGATCCAGGACGGTTATGACTCGAAAGGCGCCGATCCCCAAAAGAAGGTATGTGAAGAAAACCGCACCGGTGAAGCACAGGCCGATGACCAGGGTTTCTTTGCGCGTGCGCTTCTTTGTAGCCAAAAACGATACCAGGAAAATCATCGTTGCGATCGCGCACGGATTGATACCGTCTACAAGACCCGCAAGCATGATGCTGACAAAAGAGAACCCTTTGAATTTCTCGGACAAGCGTTCCGAATAATCGGCCCGTGACGGCTCCGCATCGGCCTTGCCGGTTCTCCATTTCTCCGGATGGGCAAGGTAGTATTGTATCAGTTCCTTCGCGTTTTCTTCGATATCTTCGGCGCCAATGAGAAACGTATCGGTAACGAACAGCTCGATTGCCGATGACTGAGGTACGTCGTACGCTTCCTCCATGCTCATCATCAGATTGAATCCCGAATCGGTGTCGATATCGTGAATA